>NZ_JAMPQC010000021.1:0-54798 GCF_028482225.1 Providencia sp. PROV130
ATGTGACTAGGGCGAAGAGACGAAGCCAACACCCCTACAACGCGAAGTATGACGAGAAATTACACTTCTTCCATCTTACCTAGCAGAGTCCGTAAACGCTCTTGCCAAGCTTGCTGCTCTTGTTTTAATTGTTCATTTTCACGCACCAGTGAATCCGTACCTGACTTTGCTGTTTCCAACTCTTGGCTTAATGCACCATTTTTATCTTTTAATTCATCGATTTCCATTTGTAACAGTGTGATTGTATCAATCGCTTGTTGGACTTTGGATTCTAGTTTTTCAAATACTTCAAATGACATAATTCTGGTCTCCCTTATCAGCTTTTACACGATTGTAAGTAGCATGATCCTCTGTGTCCAGTTCCTTCCTTCTGAATCGTAGTTACCTTCATAAAAAAACACTGGTCAGATCACATCACAAAGGTCGAATTCATCACTATTTTTGATTGTTTTGTTTCGCTTTAGTGATGTAACACACATTTTTCAATTTCGATATTTCTCGTTTATGTTCTTTAACGATAAATTCACAGTTAATGATTTTCGATTAGAAAATCTTAACTTAAAAAAACATTACAATATTTTTCATTTTCGTAGGATAGAAACATATGAGCCAAATGACGACTACATCACTCACAGGTCAGTGCATCTCAGAGTTTTTAGGGACTGCGCTACTGGTATTTTTTGGTTTAGGCTGCGTTGCTGCCGTTAGAATAGCGGGTGCACAACTAGGCTTATGGGAAATTAGTATTATCTGGGGCTTTGGCGTTGCTTTAGCCGTTTACCTAACAGCGGGTACCTCCGGTGCTCACTTAAACCCAGCGGTTACTCTCGCACTATGGCTATTTGCGTGTTTTGATAAACGCAAAGTTGTCCCTTATATCATCGCACAGATGTTAGGTGGTTTCTTTGCTGCCGCCTTAGTTTACTCAATGTATTCCCCTGTATTTTTCGATTACGAGCAAGTCCACCATATCATTAGAGGCTCACAAGAAAGCTTATTTACTGCGGGTGTTTTCTCAACCTACCCTGCGCCGCAAATTAGTGTTCCTCATGCATTCTTTATTGAGGTCATTATTGCGGCCATTCTAGTTTGCTTAATTCTCGCGCTAACCGATGATGGCAATGGTGTTCCTCGCGGCCCACTCGCTCCATTATTAATTGGTATCTTGATTGCCGTCATCGGCGGGTCATTTGGCGCACTCACTGGATTTGCACTCAACCCAGCTCGTGACTTCGGACCAAAGGTTGTCGCTTATCTCGCAGGCTGGGGTGATATTGCTCTCACTGGTGGTCGCGATATTCCGTATTTTCTTGTCCCATTGACAGCACCTATTGTTGGTGGTCTGCTAGGCGCATTCGCCTATCGCAAACTGATTGGTCGCCACTTGCCTTGCATGGTATGTGAAGAAGAGACCAAAACAGAAAAATTATCCGTTAAAAACACCAAATCCTCGGAACAGGCTTAAATTATGACAACTGAAACCACTATTGCGAAAAAGTATATTGTTGCACTCGACCAAGGCACAACCAGCTCACGCGCTGTTGTGTTAGACCATGATGCAAATATTGTCAGTATTTCACAACGTGAATTCACCCAAATTTACCCTAAACCAGGCTGGGTAGAACACGACCCAATGGAAATATGGGCATCCCAAAGTTCAACATTGGTTGAAGTCCTTGCGAAAGCAGATATTCGTACAGATGAGGTCGCTGGGATTGGGATCACGAACCAACGTGAAACTACCATCGTATGGGAAAAAGCCACAGGTAAGCCCGTTTATAATGCGATTGTGTGGCAATGTCGCCGCACCGCTGATTTTTGTACGCATTTAAAACAAAATGACCGCGATTTAGAAGAATATATTCGCCAAAATACCGGCCTGGTTGTCGACCCCTATTTCTCCGGAACCAAAGTAAAATGGATTTTAGACCATGTTGAAGGTGCCCGTGAACGTGCCGAGAAAGGTGAATTACTATTTGGGACTGTCGATACTTGGCTCGTTTGGAAAATGACACAAGGGCGTGTTCATGTCACCGACTACACCAATGCATCTCGAACCATGTTGTTCAATATCCGTAACCTTGAATGGGATGATAAAATCCTCAAAGCACTGAATATTCCACGTGCGATGCTCCCAAAGGTGCGCCCTTCTTCCGAAGTCTACGGGCAAACCAATATTGGGGGAAAAGGCGGAACACGTATTCCAATCTCCGGGATGGCAGGTGACCAACAAGCCGCACTTTATGGTCAGCTGTGTGTCAAACCAGGAATGGCAAAAAATACCTATGGCACTGGTTGTTTCCTACTTCTGAACACCGGCGAAACTGCTGTACGCTCAAATCACGGCCTACTAACAACTATCGCATGCGGCCCAAAAGGCGAAGTCAATTATGCCCTTGAAGGTGCCGTATTTGTTGGAGGAGCCTCAATTCAATGGTTGCGTGATGAATTGAAATTGATTGATGAGTCAACTGACTCTGAGTATTTTGCTACTAAAGTGAAAGACAGTAACGGCGTGTATGTTGTTCCTGCCTTTACAGGTTTAGGTGCTCCTTATTGGGACCCGTATGCGCGTGGAGCAATCTTTGGCTTAACCCGTGGCGCAAACCGCAACCATATTATCCGCGCAACATTAGAATCTATCGCTTATCAAACCCGTGATGTACTTGATGCCATGCAAGCAGACTCAGGTGAACGCTTAAAAGCACTGCGCGTTGATGGGGGCGCTGTCGCTAATAATTTCTTAATGCAATTCCAGTCAGATATTTTAGGCACCCCTGTTGAGCGCCCTGAAGTGCGAGAAAGTACCGCATTGGGTGCAGCCTATCTTGCTGGTTTAGCGGTTGGTTTTTGGAGTAACCTTGATGAGTTACAAAGTAAAGCAACGATTGAGCGCGTATTCAAACCGGGTATTGAGACTACAGAACGTAATTTCAAATACGAAGGGTGGAAAAAAGCCGTAGCACGTGCTCAGGAATGGGAAGATCGCGGTTAGTTTTTAATTAAAAATAATTAGATTTGCAGCCAAACATAATATATTTGACTGCAATCTGAGGCAGCACTTCTGTGCTGCCTTTCTTTTTCATAAAACTAATTAGCTAATAAATATAAAACCAATAATCAGATTAATAATAAATTAGAAGAACAATAAGTATTTATTTAAAGTTGTCTAGCAAGAGGAAAATTAACTATTGATAGTTTAAGAAATAAAGAAAGGACACGGTTATGGAAAACCGACACGAAGAACAAAGCAAACCCATTTCATCCATTAAAAATCAATACGATAACAATATTAAACAACAATCATTAAAAATTGGCTTATACGCACGTAAAGGCAGAGTCGTAGTTATTGATAATAACTCACCGTTATTAAAAAACTTAAGTCTTGACCCTAGAGCTTCAAAAGAAGGCAAATCCGCTCATGAGCTATTTAGCTGGCTTATAAATAAGCCAAGAGTTATAGGAGAAACGAAATACAGCTACATTGTAAGCACATTACCAAAGTCCCAATTTTCTGGTTTCACGTTCCATGCCAAGCAAGGCATATTTGTAGAAAGCTTTAATTCACCCAATGAATGGATCGACGGAGAAGTCAAAGCACAGGCCCAGCTCGCTGATTTATTGTTACCAAGTGGTGAATGGCACCGCCATTACAGCATCGTAATCTTGCCCGAAAGTGCCAATGATAAACAAATCGAGCTCATTCGCCATTGGTTGGAGCTCACAGGTGGTAGTTTATTGATAGTAAAAGACAAACAAAAAAAAACATCAGCTTCTACTCAACAGTTAATCAATGAACTTCGTCCAGTAGAGCACATTGAGCTAGCCAGCAATACCTTAGAAAATCACAACTTCCAACAAGTTATTATCTTACCACCCCATACAATAAGCTCATTGAAGCTAACTGATGAATTACGAAAAAATAGTCAATATTTCTCAGTAACCATAAGAGATACCAATAATAACAAAATATTAAATTTACATGATATCCCAATTGCAGAAACATCATCTTGGCAAAAGATTGCCCATTCAATCGAAACCGATGTCAATAGAATGATGGCAGAGCACCGACTGCCTGCGGTTAAAATCAGCTATGAAAAGAATACATTAAAACTTGTTGGGGAAAATATCATTTTTCGCCAGTTTCAATTGAAACAAGTAAAACAAGTCATCTCTCGATATCGTAAGCAAAAAACCATCGCTCAAACTCTCCCTATTTTTGTGGCAGAAAACCCAGATGAAATACCCAATCAATTAACTGTAGGGGCCATAACAGGAAAACTACCCAATATCCCTCATATTAAGGGTTACAAAATCCTTGAACAGCCCCAATTTGGGCAACTAACACTAAACAACACCACCAATGAATGGCAATATATTGCCAATAACACAAAATTTAAAACCCGCTCAGACCAGTTTGACTTTATCGCCATGCTGTCTAATGGGCAAAAATCCCAGCCTATTTCCATTCAGTTACAAACCGAAAATACACCACAACTCCGTATTCCTGGCAAACGGACATTTTCCGTTCCAGACCCGATTTATCATGAACCTCAACGGCGTTATCACCCAACACCAAGCGATATGCAAATCCATAATATTCAACTTGCACAAACTCATCTGCAGAATATGACAGATAAGCATATAAGCTTAACGGCTAATCGCTGGGCATTATTGAATGTGGAGATAACCAGTGAAACCGCGGCAAAATCCCCCGATATTGAGGCGATTATCAGTAGTAAAGAAAGAAAAATATTAGGTCGAATAAAACTTACAGGACCAGACCATTTACCCAAAACATTGACAGCACTTCCCCGCCGGCCCAATGTCTCCGTACAAAACTGGCATCAACAACGCTTTACTGCCCCGCTAAAAGGTGAATGGATACAACCGGATATCAACATCATTATCACTGTTAATGGCAAACCCATTATCACCGAAGAAACCAACCAATATGGGGCGTTCTCCCCAAACATCACGCTTGATAGCCACTTAATTGTTCGTGTAGATAGCCACAGCTTATACCAACAAGGGCATGGCGTTTATTCAGACTCCCCATTAGGCTGGGGAAGAG
Organism: Providencia sp. PROV130; assembly: GCF_028482225.1. NCBI lineage: Bacteria > Pseudomonadati > Pseudomonadota > Gammaproteobacteria > Enterobacterales > Morganellaceae > Providencia > Providencia sp. PROV130. The sequence goes on from NZ_JAMPQC010000021.1 coordinate 5,075, forward strand.
AAGCTGTGTCAGTCTTGCCTATTGGGCAACTCATACTGTATAGCTCTCCCGCCACAGTCAGTCACCCAAGCTTAACGCCATACGGAGAGGTAAATAAAAACCCAATGCCGTTTATTCATCCCAATTATGATAACCCTGAAAAAATCAGCTATCACCCTGAAGCCCAAATCCATTGGGCTTATAATAATAGCCAACAATACCAAACCGCTAACAATGCTGATTCTGACTACCAATATACTGCCATTGAAACCCTGCCTTCGAGTGTGTTCAACTCGCTATTAGGACTTGCATCACCCAATCACGGAGGGGGAGTTCACGAGCCTAACGTGATGTTTCACGAAATTTTTGGTCATGGCCTTGGGTTGCCACATACGGACTCGCAAGCTCATAATAATCAGCCAACATACCCTTACCGCCCCTATGACCACGGTAAAAATCCAGCTTATAACCAATCTAGGCAATATTATGTCACTTATCACGATCCCCACGACCCGCTACAACAGGCTATTCCGACTATGTTTTCGAGCTATGCTCCTTTTAGGAGCGATGCCTACGATGCATTTTTACCGCACGCAGATACCTACAACCAAAAAATCCACCAATTTTTAAGTAAAAGAGTACGTTGGCAGCCGAATAAAATAAAAGGTGTCGATAGTGAGGATGATGGATTTGCGGGGGAAGGGTTTTATCAACGATGGAATAAAGATTCTAAACAGTGGGTTACGCTAAAAAAAGTGAATTATTCAAAATATTATCACCGTACTCAAATTGAACAATTTCCTCATCAACGTGATGTCCCTATCTATTGGATACACATTCACTCAGCCAACATGGCGGACAATACACTTCACCCTTATAGTACGATTACCGTTGACCGTACCGTGGGTAATTTACCCGCTGATTATCACAACCTAAAAACAGGCGTAGGTCGTCCGTTTTATATTTACCATAATAATGCTTTAACGGTGACTTATGCCACGCCGAATGGGTTATTGACCGAAGTATTACAAATTCCACACGCAACGAGCTTCAATATTGCAGATAAAGGCGAATTAGTTCAATTCACCATACATAAATTGAACTACAAAAAAGAGCTCGGGCAACTTATTTACCACTATAAAAACCCGACCTCACTAGCGAATCGCATATTTGCAAAATATGATGGCCAAACATTACCTGACCACTTGCTCCTTGATAATTATTGGCAAGGCGCACCTATTTTTTGGGCAGCAACAGAAGAAGGCTTAATTGATTTTTCAACAGGTAAAGTCAATACTGCCAAAATCACAGCAAAAAGTGCCCTATCCGCCAAATGGATTGAAAATGGTCGGTTACACCAACAATATTTTTCATTATCGGATCCCTTTGGGCAAGATGGGCAAGTTGATACGTCAATGAACTTTATTGCTCTTAATCACCTTAATACCTACAAAACTGGCTATTTATCGGCAAATACGATCCACCACCAAATGATAGAAACACCATTAATCGCAGATATGAATATTGAGCAGCAGATTGATATTAGTGATTTAAACTTATCTAATGGACACTATACCTATTGGGTAACACTCATGAGCAGTGATGAGCAAAGACGAGTTCAAGAAAGAGTGCCTGTAGAGGAGTGGTTTTTTGCAATACAACAAAATCAATTAACCATAAAAGGAACGATAGACAGCACCCCAGGATTAAAACTGGATGGAATACTCATTCATATTGACCAGCACTTGCAAGACCATGTTGCCCCGAAGTTGATTTGGCTGCAACAAAACCATAAAAATCTAGCGGGACAATTAGCAGAAAATACGGAACTTCTAGATGACAACCAACCAGTGGTATTTAATTCAGGAGTCATTTTGCCGGAGCTAATATCATCAATACCAGAAAAGGAACCTAGCTCCCTTTGTTCATCAACGCTATCAATTCCGCAACAAAAGCAAGCTGATATACTGCTAAGTGCGTAATCTGAAAGTCAGGCTGTGTTTTACAGCCTGGCCTTCTCACGATTAAACCATGCGCTCTGAATGACTCATGCGTTTTGCTAAAGGCAACCAACACAATAATATGAGCGTCGACATTAAAAACATCAGTAACCCAAGGCTAAACTGCCCGTTTTGCGGTAATAATGCAGAAACCCAAGTGGCAACACCTGACCCTATATTTTGCAGGCCACCCACGAGTGCTCCCGCCGCCCCTGCTAAATAAGGAAAAGGCTCCATCGCGCCTGTCGTTGCTAAGGGAAATAACATCCCCGCACCAAAGAAAAATACCGCGGCCGGTACTAACAGTGTCCAAGTATTCATAATCCCAAACCAACCTGGAATCCACATCATAAAGCCTGCCAATAGACAAATAAGAACGGAGTGCCACATCAAATTATAAAATGTTTTTCCTTCTCGCCCCGCATACCAAGCACCAAAGAAAGCAGCAGGAATCGGCAATATAAATAAAATACTCACAGTAATGCTATTGAGCCCTAAAACACCGCCCATTAATACACCACTACTAGCTTCAAATACGGCTATTCCAGCTAACGCGCCCACTAACATGGATAAATAAGATAGAAATGAACCGCTTGATAATAATTCCCGATATGACGCAATCATTTTATGTTTTTCAGGTGAAACAGGACGCGTTTCGGGTAACCAACGATACATGCTTAATAATACAGAAGCACCTAAGATAAACAGGAAAATATAACAAGCATGCCACCCCCAGAAATGCGCCAATATTCCACCGAACATTGGGGCTAATAATGGGCTCACTAATATACCCATATTTAATAAGCTATTTGCATAACGTAACGCGGTGCCTTTATACAGATCACGAGGCATAGTTCTTGCCATCACACCTGCAACACCCGTTCCGAGGCCCTGCAACCCACTCGCTATAGTGAGTATATTTAATGTTGGCGCAAAAATCGCCACAATCGTTGAAAATAAGAAAATCGTTAAACCCGTTAAAATAACAGGTCGGCGACCAATTCGGTCAGATAACGGCCCATAAACTAACTGTGAAAAACCATAAGAAAATAAATAAGCCGCCATCACTTGTTGAACAGCACCAGAAGGCTCATTAAAATAAGTGGCAATTTCAGCAATGACAGGAACATAAATAGTTTGTGTCATTTGGCCGACCGCTGCCAATGCAATTAGCATTAATAGCAAATTAAAGTGTTCCAGCTTTCTCATTTTTCTCTCAGATACATCCAATAATTCAAATACACCCTATTTCAGACACAAAGTAACGCTGCATTATCTCAATGTAATAACGCAAAATTATTTAGGTGCTTAATTATCAATATAAAATACCGCTCCACACTTTGATGTCATTTTAAATAAGCTTTTGTGTCATTTAAAATAAATGGCAAATAGTGCGTTTCGCTTGAGTGTGACTAAGATAACAAAAGCCGCCATCTTTTCGTAGTAGTGCGACATTTTATGTTTTTCACTAATGGCAGTAATATTCGCCAGAATTGTCAACATAACTGTACATTAAGATTCAAAAAACATTCATTTAAAGAACAAACCACTGGAACACGTTATCGATAAGCATAAATAGTGAACTGTTTTAGTATTAAATCCTAGTGAGCCGTGCTTTGAGTTATTCGAATTATATATTTGTCATTTTTAGCCGGTGGATATTTGAATTATAAAGAGGTGGAATGTATGGCTAATTGGGTAACAGGAACAGTGACTGAAGCCAAATTTTGGACCGACTCATTATTCAGCCTTGTTATCAAGGCCCCGATTAAACCCTTTACAGCAGGGCAATACGCAAAACTTGGACTAGAAATCGAGGGAGAACGTGTCCAACGAGCTTACTCTTATGTCAATGCGCCAAGCGATGACCGACTCGAATTCTATTTTGTCATTGTACCAGGGGGCAAACTTAGCCCAAAACTCGCTAAACTAAAACCTAATGATACGTTACAAATTACGGATGAAGCGACGGGGTTCTTTGTTTTAAATGAAATCCCACCATGTAAAAACCTGTGGATGCTTTCAACAGGAACTGCTATTGGGCCTTTTTTGTCTATCCTACAAGAAGGCAAAGACTTGGATCGTTTCGAAAAAATTGTTTTACTCCACGCCGTCCGTTATGAGAAAGATTTAAGTTATTTACCCTTAATGAAAAAGTTGGAACAACAATATCAAGGGAAGTTAAAAATAGTTACCGTTGTCAGCCGTGAGCACTGCACAACCTCATTGCATGGCCGTGTTCCTGCGTTAATTGAAAGCCACGCTCTCGAAGATGCGGTTGGCCTGACACTTTCACCCGAGACCTGCCATGTCATGTTATGCGGAAACCCCGAAATGGTGAGGGACACTCGTGATACATTAAAAAATAGTCATCAAATGGTTAAACACTTGCGCCGCAAACCCGGCCATATCTCTAGTGAGCAATATTGGTAATGCAAAACACTACCCTGAAATATTTCAGGGTAGCATTCATGCTATGTGGTATTGGCATTATAGATAATCTACCGTTTCTGTTTCTTCACCATAGCGGTTAACCCCCTCCATTCCCAGAAAAGCACCGCAATCTATCACCATAATCATCGTAATAAATAAGGGTAAGAAACGCCCTATTCCCCATTGCCACACAGGTTCAAATTGACTGACATCGATTGAAAAGAGAGCAAATGCCAATAAAATTAGCGCAAACCATCCTCCCGATTTACCACGATCATGTAAACGCTTCACAAAGATAGCGGCCAAAGGGTAAAGTAGTAAAATAAATAACGATATAGCAAGCGTTTCAGAGAATAGCAGTACATTTTGTAACAGGGCAACTGCCGTCATTAAAATAAAAATGACCGCAATACCTACCCAAAATGGCCGGCGACCGATACGGCCTTTGAAGGAAAAAGCCCATTGTTGTAATGTCATTACCTATTATCCTGATACAATGTGGAAAACTAAAAATGAGTGGTTCAAAAATGACCCAAATTTTATTTCGTTCTGTATACGCCATCATAACCATTTTTGTACTTAGTGCGCCACAACTGGCTTTCGCTCAAAAGGTACCCACTTTGCCTGATACCGATTTCAAAGTCGCCTATTTAGCTCCAGATGCCCCTTCTTTTGAACTCACCATTCCAAAATTACGCAATCAATTCAATCAGGCTAATAAAGACTTATATCTCCATGAATATAAAGTTATTGCTAGCCAAGATATCTCCGCTCCCTATATTCGCGCGGCTTCTCGTATTAACCAACAGATATACTCCTCGGCAGTGTTAGAGCGTGGTAGTGAAAAAATTAAAAGTTTACAAATTACATTACTGCCATCAGATGACCCACAAGAAACCCAAAAAAATCGGCAGTTAATGGAAAACTATACTATTGCAATGATCCATATATTTGCCCCAGAAGTTTCACTGGACAACGCCCCTGCACTTACAGAAGCTTTAAATAAATTTATTGCCAATAATAATGCGACTCATGCTGAAGAAGCGCGATTAGGCGCTTTAAGATATATTTTAGTAAAAAGTGACAATAATGTGCTTACTTTTGCTGTTGAACCGATTAAGCTAGAACAACAAACACCCTAAACTGACTGTGATCACGCTCTAAGAACAAGCATGATGAAAAGCAAAGCTATTATTATCTATTGTTCTTATAATGCGGAAGGTGAATGGCGACAACATTGTCACGTTGCGCGTGTAACATAAGCGTGTGATGAATAACTTATTGATTAATCATTAAAACTCTCTGGTTGGAGGAAATAACATGCGACATCCATTGGTAATGGGTAACTGGAAACTGAACGGCAGCACACAGATGGTCAATGACCTCGTCGCTGGCTTGCGTAATGAACTAAGCAGCGTTGATGGCTGTGATGTGGCTATTGCACCACCTGCAATTTACTTAACCCAAGCTAAACACGCGTTAGCAGGTAGCCGTATTGCGTTAGGTGCACAAAACGTTGACGTTAACTTATCAGGTGCATTTACAGGTGAAACCTCTGCTGAAATGTTAAAAGATGTTGGCGCCAAATACATCATTATCGGCCATTCAGAGCGTCGTACTTATCACAACGAAAGTGATGAATTTGTCGCTAAGAAATTTGCTGTATTAAAAGAGCAAGGCCTGATCCCAGTATTGTGTATTGGTGAAACTGAAGCTGAAAATGAAGCAGGCAAAACCGAAGAAGTATGCGCTCGTCAAATTGATGCCGTATTGAACTCTTTAGGCGTAGAAGCTTTCCAAGGTGCCGTTATCGCCTATGAGCCAATCTGGGCAATCGGTACTGGTAAGTCTGCAACACCAGCGCAAGCACAAGCAATCCATAAATTTATTCGTACTCATATTGCGAAGAAAGACGCTGCTATTGCCGAGCAAGTTATCATCCAGTACGGCGGTTCTGTTAATGCGAGCAACGCGGCTGAGCTATTCACCCAACCAGATATCGATGGTGCCTTAGTGGGTGGGGCTTCTCTGAAAGCTGACGCTTTTGCTGTTATTGTTAAAGCAGCCGCTGAAGCGAAAAAAAACAAATAAGGTTATTTTAATACCTTGAGATTAACCGCCAAATATTGGCGGTTTTTTTGTCTTAATTTTTTAAACTAATAACTATATTAATAAACAATCTATATCTAAAGTTCCCCCCTCATAACTATCAACCATATAAATAATGAAAATTTAATTATCAAAAAAAATAATGGGATATTAATTAAATTTAAAACAAATTAACAAACAAGCGATTTAAAATCTCATCAAATATTATTGATAAAAATAAAACCTCATTTCCTAAAAATAAAAAAACAACAACAATAACATAAGGATACATCCAGTTAATATTTGGCATTATATATATCATTCATCATCAATTAAATAATAACGGTAGACAACCTATAAAAGTTAATACACATTTATCTCGCTAATCGCTCAACTAGATAATTAACATTAATAAATTTTACCCTGAAGGATAAATATGAAATATATAGTTGGTTTAATCTATAGCATCATAATTATATTCCCTACAATTTGTTTCTCTGAATTAAATAATGACTCTTGGCGAGTTAATACTAATATTTATTTGGAAATAGAAGAATACCAAGGTCAACGTGATTCATTTAAAAATAAAGTCTACGATAAAATCAGTACAGTTGGGCAATTAAAGCTATACAACCCTAAATCTGACTGGCGCTTCATCCTAGATCATCGTGAATCCTTAAGAAATCATGGCCGTAATTTTACAACTTCACGGGATTCTTATATTCGAAACCGCACACAAATTGATGCTATCAAAAAAATTCTCAACACCTCAAAATCAGACTTAGAACTTGGTTTTCGTTACAGAAAAGAGTCAAACGATGTCGAACCCAACACCAAAGCGCGCTCATCGAATCGCTTATATGGCTTAACCCCAGCCGGTGAATACCGCTTCAACGATGATTGGTCTTTTAATTTTTGGCTTTCTTATTTTTATTACAGTAATTATTTCAATGACAGTAGCCATGAAGCAGAAACTGAATATGGTGTGACTTACAAATATTCAAATGCATTAAAAGCAAAACTCACTGTTTATATTGACAACCAATGGGATAAAAATTTCAGTACCCGCTTTTTACAATCGCAAGTTCGTGCTTACTTACCCATTACCATTAAGCCTAACTGGAAAATTACACCATATGTGCGTTATTTCTTACAAGAAAATACCTATGACAAAAATAATTATTTAACACAGGAAATTAAAAATGGCTTCCGCATTGGCTCCCGCGTGGAATACAAAGCTACGCCATCCCTGACTTTATGGAGTGAACTCGCCTATGAGCCTTCAACATGGAAATCACCGAAAAAGAATGGGACCACGTCAGGGTATGATAATAAACAAACGTTATACCTCGGTAAAATTGGCGTAAAATACCAATGGTAACCTTTAATTTTCAATCAACTTATTTCTCATAAAAAAACAAGCCATATGGAATATCATGTGGCTTATATATTTTAAATCACAAAATCATTTAAATATAAGAATAAAACATTTCGAAAAGCAAATAATCAGTTGAAATATTCACTTTTAACGTTACATTGTCGATTTAAATATCATTTAATTATAATTTATACTTACGTCACATAACAAAATAATATCAAACTGAAATTATTCTAGGTTAAAATCAATTATTCTCAAAAATTTACTATTTAATATCAATTAGATAAATAAAAACCATCTCAGTATTTATTTGTACTCTATTCCTCTTACTCTAAAAGAGAGAATACTATCAACTGTGAGCACTCTCACATCATAAATATATCCAGCCACTTATTATTTTTCGAAAAATAACCTAGAGAAAATGAAAATGAAGAAATTCACTTTACTTAGTGCTTGTATTTTCAGTGCGTTTTCAATGGCTAACCCAATAACACAAGCCCAATTGAATGAATTATGGCAAGACAAACAAAAGTCTGCTCAAGAAATAGTGGATAATATGTCCGAGGCTGAGAAAATTGGTCAGCTATTCATGCTGGATTTTAGATATTGGAATAAAGACAGTAATGGGGAACCCGCACCATTTTTGGCTATGAATGATGAGGTTTCTAAGGTTATCAATCAATACCATCTCGGATCAGTGATCCTATTTAGAGAAAATCTGATTGATACACCACAAACTGTGGAGTTAATTAATAAACTTCAATCTTCCCGCAGTAACCTTCCATTATTTATTGGCACCGACCAAGAAGGCGGCTATGTCACCCGCTTACGCGTAGGCACCGAAATGCCTGGTAATATGGCTCTAGGCGCAACACGTAACCCAGCCCTTGCAGAGCTAACAGGGATGATCCACGGATATGAGCTATCCAGTCTTGGTTTTAATATCAATTTTGGTCCAGTTGTTGATGTTAATAACAATCAAAATAACCCAGTGATTGGGGTACGTTCATACTCAGATGATAAAAATTTAGTTGGAACTCTGGCCACCAGCTATATTCAAGGTATTCATAAATATAATTTATTGACGTCACTTAAACATTTCCCTGGTCACGGAAATGTTTCTGCTGACTCTCATGTTGATTTACCCGTTGTTAATTCTGACGCAAAAACATGGCGAGATACTGAACTCGTCCCATTCAAATACGCGTTATCTCATGGTGCTGATGCCGTCATGACCGCACATATTATTGTACCAGCACTGGATGACCATAAGATCACCACACTTGCCGGTAAACAAGTTGGCACCCCAGCGACGCTTTCCAAACCTATTTTGCATGATATTTTACGTGATGAGCTCAACTATGACGGCTTGATAGTGACAGATGCCATGGATATGGGGGCTATTGCAGACAATTTCGATATTAATTGGGCGGTAGAAACCTCGCTACTTGCTGGCTCAGATATTATTCTTATGCCAATCAAAATGTGGGACTCCCAAGCGGTTTCTCGTTTAGATAACATGTACCGCTATTTAGAAACACAAGCAGAAAAAAATCCAGAACTGAAGAAACGTATTGATGAATCCGCAAAACGTGTGGTGCTGAAAAAGCTTCAGCAAGAAATTACGGCACAACCTGTAGACATAGTGAAAGCGGAACAAGTCGTCGCATCAAAAGGCCATAAAGATATTGAAAATATGGTTTCTGAGCAGGCTATCACATTAATTAAGAATGAGAATGTACTGCCTTATCAATTAAAACCACTCAATCGAATTTTCACTATTTCTGATGAAAAACCACGTAATTCTTTAATTCAAAAACAGTTAAATGATATCGCACAAGAAACGGGAGTTGCGATTATTACAGGTGAAAGTGTCGTTAAATTAAATGAAAACACACTAACTCAAGATGAAGCAAAAAAACTGGTGCAAAACCAAGATTTGGTATTACTGACGACCTATAACTTAAAGGATACACCAACGAATGCTCAGCTTATCATTGATGCTGCAAACCAACTTAAAACCCCGATTGTTGTTATCTCTTCACGTAACCCCTATGACATTGCATACCTAAATAATGTCAGCGCAAATATTGCTATCTACGGTATCACTGGATTTGATATCACCAATAATAACCGCAATTCATTAGAAACCAATATTCGTAGCGGGTTACGGACATTATTTGCTAACACTCATGGCCTGCCGCTAAACCCACCTCAAGGGGTGCTACCCGTTAATATCAAAAACCCACAAGGAAACAAAGTCCTGTTCCCTTATGGTCATGGCGAAACTTACTCCACAGTCAATTAATTACACAACCTATTAATTACTTAGCAATCATTCCGCCTTTATACCTCCACGGTATAAAGGCCAGACACTAACGCCTTAAATAAAGGCATAAAAAATAAAATACATATAAAAATTAAAGGGTTAAAATGAAAACTTCACTGAATGGTTTACTTTTTGTTACGCTCACAGGATTGGCAACATCCGTTTTCGCAGCCGATCAAGTCAATAATGATTACTGGCGCGTTTCTTCCAACGTCTATATGGAACTCGAAAAATTTGAAGGGCATCATAATACCAGCGGTCGTAAGGTCTACGACAAAACCACGATGGTTGGGCAGCTATTTTTAGTGAATCCTGAATCAAAATGGAGCTTTTTTCTGGAACATAAGGAATCATTAAGAAGCTACAACCATAATTTTTCAACATCCAAAGACTCTTTTATTCGTAATCGTACACAAATTGGCGCTACTCGGAAAATGTATGCCAGCGAGATTGGCCAGTTCAATTTAAATGTCACCTATCGCAAAGAATCCAATGACTCCGCACCAGGTACACAAGCGCGCCCATCGAATACGATGTTTTGGTTAATGCCTAGCGGGACATACAATTTCAATGATAAGTGGGCGTTTAACTTTTGGGATGCGGTTTATCACTACGACAATTTCCACGCCCCCAACAGTTATGAGTGGGAATCCGAGCACGGGCTTGTTTACAAGGTCAATGATTCCGCAACCGCCAAAGTCTATCTATACACCGATTGGACATGGGATAAAGACTTTAATAAGACATGGGAACAAAACCAAATTCGCGGTTATTTTCCTATCACGTTAAACCAGGATTGGAGCGTAATGCCTTATTTTCGCTATTATTTAAATGAACATAACTACGATAGCAACAAACGTACAACCCAGAAAGTTAAAGACGGCTACCGTGTCGGGACGCAGGTTTTTTATAACTTAACACCAAAACTAACACTATGGGGCGGCTTCGCGGTTGAACCTAGTACTTGGGAAAATCCCAAAAATGCAGGTATCACCTCTGGTGGCAATAACCGTCAAACATTTTATCTTGGCCAGTTAGGTGTCAAATACCAGTGGCAATAAATTAACCTCATTCCTAGTCTGCCCCTCACAGGCTAGGAATAATACCCCATTTTAATCCTGTTTTTATTATCCCCGCCCTTAACTATCATTACTCAAAATATTTATTACACCTAAGATAATACTCTAAATAGTTCAAATTGTAGGTAGGCGGCAAACAAACGAGGCCCTAGGAGCATACACCAGTATGTGACTAGGGCGAGTGCGTGCAGCCAACACCCCTACAAATTGAAATATGACGAGTATTTAGGAGCATACACCAGTATATGACTAGGGTGAGAGCATGCAGCCAACACCCCTACAAATTGAAATATGACGAGTATTAGCGTTGAATGATTTCGTCGAACACCCCTCCATTCGCAAAATGGGTTGCTTGCGCGGCTTGCCAGCCCCCAAAGCTGCCATCAACCGTCAGCAGTTTTAGTTCAGGAAACTGTTGTTGATATTTTTTGGCCACTTCACTATTTCGTGGTCGATAATAGTTTTTAGCTGCAATTTCCTGCCCTTGCGCAGAATAGAGATGCTCTAGGTAAGCTTCTGCAACCGCCCTGCGGTCACGTTTATCGACGGTTTTATCGACAACAGCGACGGTTGGCTCAGCGAGAATCGAAATACTTGGCGTCACAATTTCAAACTGCCCGCTTTCCCCTAACTCATTGATGGCTAATAACGCTTCATTTTCCCAAGCAATTAATACATCGCCGATACCACGTTCAACAAAACTATTGGTTGCGCCACGAGCCCCTGAATCGAGGACTTCCACATTTTGATACAGCTGTTTAACAAACTGCTTCGCTTTTTCAGAGTCTTGCTGGTTTTTATCTAATGCATACCCCCACGCTGCGAGGTAATTCCAACGAGCTCCACCAGAAGTTTTCGGGTTGGGTGTCACCACAGAGACATCTTTACGGACTAAATCGTCCCAATCGTTGATGTTTTTCGGGTTATCTTTACGAACTAGAAAGACGATAGTCGATGTATAAGGAGCTGAGTTATCGGGAAGTTTTTCTATCCAGTTTTTATCTATACGGCCACTTTGTGCAATAGCATCAACATCGTAGGCTAAAGCTAACGTCACAACATCGGCTTCTAACCCATTCACCACTGATATGGCTTGCTTACCTGAGCCACCATGAGATTGACGAACAGTGACGGTATCCCCCGTTTTCTTTTGCCAATAATCACTAAATTCCTGATTATATTGCTGATAAAACTCACGAGTTGGATCATAAGACACATTCAACAATTGAATGTTTTTCGCCCATGTCCCTGTCGCTAACAGCAATAGCAATGCTGTCGTGAATTGTGATTTTTTTACCTGCCATGAACGTGTCATTTGCCTTCCCTCATTAAATTTGCGATAAGGAGAGGCTGACAGATAGCATCAATTACGGGAAATAATTAAAAAGAAAAACTTATAAGAATGAGGAATATATGAACAGAGTATTATCTGGAATACAGGATCAAACCTGCATAGCGGGAAATCACTATGCAGGAAAGATTTGCAATTATAGAGGGATTAGTACAGCTTCTTCGCTGTATCAAACCAATCCTTCTTAAAGACGCGCTTCATATTCATAACCGCATCAATAATGTCATGATGGACTAATTTTTCATTTTGAATACCCACACAGCGCCCGCCGTAGCCTTCCAACAGAAGTTGAATGGAATAAGCCCCCATGCGTGATGCTAAAATGCGGTCATAAGCAACCGGAGAACCACCGCGTTGGATATGGCCTAGAACCGTTGCACGGGTTTCGTGGTGTGTTTCCTGCTCAATATATTTCGCTAATTCACCCACATCACAAACGTGTTCGGTAATAGCGACAATCGCATGACGTTTGCCTTTTTCAATACCACGTTTGATTTCTGATAATAATTCTTCGCGGTCAAAAGCCATTTCCTGCTCAGGTAACACTAAGAACTCACAGCCCCCAGCAATCGCAGCAGATAGCGTTAAATCACCACAGTAGCGACCCATTACTTCAACAATAGAAATACGTTTATGGGACGTCGAGGTATCGCGAAGGCGGTCAATAGCCTCAACAACCGTTTCAAGTGCAGTGAAATAACCGATGGTATAGTCTGTGCCAGCAACGTCATTATCAATCGTTCCCGGTAATCCAATACATGGGAACCCAGCTTCCGTCAGTGCTTTAGCCCCCAAATAAGAACCATCACCACCAATAACAACTAATGCGTCAATATGATTTTTCTTCAGATTATCGAATGCGACTGCACGCACTTTTTCATCACGGAATTGTGGAAAACGAGCTGAGCCTAAGAAGGTACCACCACGGTTAATCATATCTGACACGCTATACCGGTCTAATTGCTTCATGCGGTTTTCATATAGGCCAAGGTACCCGTCAAAAATACCCATGACTTCTAAACCTTCACCCAATGCCGCGCGAACCACACCGCGGATCGCTGCATTCATGCCTGGCGCGTCACCACCACTCGTTAAAACCCCAATTCTTTTAATCTGCTTGACCATGATGACCTCTGATTAATGAACATAAAATTGCAAATCGATAAAACCGTTACGCTGCTAATCTTTTTAACGCTAATTACGCTGGCTTACCAGTGCTGAATTGATTCACCTAGCAGCATAATACGGCAAAGAGTGAATTATGCATCTGCTTTCCATCAAGCTTTTATGTTTTATTGTGATCCAGTTTACATAATTCTAGCCGAACACCCCAATAGGTAAATCTTTCAATGCAAAAAAAGCCCTAGAGTACCAACTAAAGCGAATTACCCTAGTTGAATCTTAGTTTGAAATAAAAATTAAGTATTGATGATAACACTTAAATTCCTTCGATGCTGTACCTATAAAACAAAAGAAAAGCACCATTTGGTGCTCTTTTAATTAACGAACAAAAACGAAAATAAAATTGGCCTATGTATAGTAATAACGCGTTAAATGGAAAAAAATAGGCGCAGCAAAACACAATGAGTCAATGCGATCCAGCATGCCCCCATGTCCTTCAATAATCGCCCCAAAATCTTTAATGCCACTATCACGCTTAATGGCTGACATACATAACCCTCCCACAAACCCCATAATAGTAATCGCTAATGACATCAGCCCCGCAACCCACCAGCTAAATGGAGTTACCCAGTAAAGGCAAACACCAATAAGTACTGAAGATAATACGCCGCCAATAAAGCCTTCAATGGTCTTGTTTGGGCTCAGCTTAGGCACAATAGGCCGTTTACCCATTAACTTACCAAAAACATACTGCAACACGTCTGAAATTTGCGTCACAATAATCAAGAAAAGTAATAATTTTACGTTTTCGCCTTCATAACCTTGAATATTCAGCATCAACAACGCGGGTACATGACTCAAACAGAAAACAGCCACCAACATTCCCCACTGAATTTTTGCTGTTCGCTCAAGAAAATGAAAGGTATCTCCCGCTAAAGCAATGCGAGTTGGCAAGAAAAGGAAGACAAAAACAGGCACAAAAATTGAAAATAACCCATACCATTCAATACCAACTAAGACATATTGCAATGGAATAAAAACAAAAAAGCACCAAAATAATGCTTCATGGTCACTGCGCCGTGTTGGCGTTAAGGTAATAAACTCTCTGAGTGCAAAAAACGATATCAGCGCAAATAAGATCACCACACCTATATTGCCAAGCACAACAGCCAGTACACAAATAATGCACATGACCCACCATGCGCGAATACGTGCATTCAAATTATCAATTGTTGGATTGCTTTTTTCACCTGAATAACGGTATGCAAGAATACCACCAACAACACTGGAAAATACCAGTATCCCAAAGACACCTGACAACAATAATACTAATTCCCTGTCCCCAATATTCATGGCATTAGCTCCTCAAGCGCTACTTTTGCTCGCTGCAAAAAAGCGATTTTATTTTCATTTTCCATAAGAGGCTCCAGAGGCTTACCAACGATAGCTGAACAAATCACCGGCACAACAAGCTTTGACCCCTTCGGTAACACACGATTTAAATTTTCCAAATAAACGGGAACCACTTCAACATCAGGGTATTTTTTCGCGAGATGGTAAAGCCCACTTTTAAATTGGCTTAAAGTTTCCCCATCACCACGCGTGCCTTCAGGAAAAAATATTAATGAATGCTTTGCCTCTAATACTGACTCTAAAGGAGCTAATGTATTGTTTTGAGCTGGCTTATCACCTTTTCTATCGACCAATACCGCCCGAAAAACCTTATTAACTAAATAACGTCGAAAGGGTGTTTTGACCCAATAATCTTTAGCAGCAACCGGGTGAACAAAATGACGCATTAACGGCGGTAACCCAGACCAAATAACCAAACCATCAAGATGGCTTGAATGATTGGCATAATAAATACGTGAAGCCATTGAAGGTTGGCACCCTACCCAACGAGTGCGAACACCCGTTAATAAACGGCAGGTTCCCGATAACAGCATGCCCATTCCCTTAGCTAAAAGAGAAATTCTCTGCACTTTTTCCATCTTTTTTCCTTGCTAACGTTTTATCAAACGAAAATTTGCAAAATTACGAAAAGACCTGAATATCGTTTAATTAACAAGATAGAGAGTCGGTTACAGGAGCACAACGGGATAAGTTCTGATTTGCAATATAAGAAAAGTAATATTGAGATAAATAGCAGGAAATACGTGATTGGTGTAGCAATATATCATCATATTACTACACCAAAATAACACTCAACTAACGTCAATAATTAAATATTATTTTTTGTCAGCGGCAATACGGTCACGGATGTTTTGCGCACGTTCGCTTGATGGTGGGTGAGAGTCAAACATGCTTGTCTCGCCGCTACCCATTTTCGCTAATTTTTCAAAACCAGTGACTAAACCGTCAGTTTTAACACCACGTTTTTTTAGTAAGTCATAAGAGAAGTTATCCGCTTCGCTTTCTTGGTGTTGAGAGAACTGTGAGTTAATCAGTTTTTCACCCAGAGCTGCAACTTGTGATGCACTCAGTTGTTCTACAACGCCACCCGCTGATGCTGCGGCAGTACGCGCAGCAACTGCCGCATAAGCAACTTGCATTGCTTTACGTGTATGACCTAATGCAACGTGGCCCATTTCATGACCCAGAACGCCTTCAACTTCGTTATCGTTCATCACATCCATCAGGCCGCTATATACACGCACACAACCATTTGCCATTGCCCATGCGTTGACATCGCTAGTCAGATAAACTTTATAGTTTACTGGAGTACCATCAACTTCGTTACCCAGTGCTTTTGCAATTTTGTCTAAGCGTTTCGCATACTTGCTAGACGCTGGAGCAATTTTGTTTTGCGCATCCATTTCTTTACAAGATTGGTCACTTAATTGTTTAACATCAGAGTCAGTCAGTGTCGCAGCTTGGAATAATTGCATGCCTGAGTTAGTCAACATCCCTTGGTCTAAATTTTTACAACCCGTTAAAATGACAGCAGAAACAGCAACTGCCACAAGCGCTTTCATCTTCATAGAACATTTTTCCTTTAGTATATATAGGTATTATTTTTTAATGACGCTAAAGACTATAAATTCTGCGAAAAATAACAATAGGAATAAAGCCATAATTATCCAATATATGAATTTGATAACGTTTTTATTAAAATTGCAAAATAGACAGAATATTATTCCAATAATAGGTACACATACAGATTGCATGCAAATGGCCATTAGGGCAATGGCCAAAAAATCACTCTAACTACTTAATAAATAACTCAATAACACAAAAATCATTTTCTGTATTCTTTTCAACAATAAATTGCAGAGCTTCTCGATTTTCTTTAATTAATAGAGTGTCAAATGGCTTTAAATAAAAGGAATCTGAATTAATTTTCATACTCAAACGAGGTGTAATATTAAAAATTAAGATCTCACTAGCCCCACTCACCCAAGAATTAATGAACGCAGTATTCACCCATTGTAAGCGAGCCTGATATTTTTCAGGGTTATAGATGACATTAAAATCACGAATTGCACCCTGAACGAGTTCCGCATAAACCTCGCTTTCCCCATTAAAAGCAAAAAATTCTTTTTGCTGTAATGCCACCGCCGGTTTCTTATCTACATGCAAAATAAGTCCTTCCCCTTCCAATACACCAATAATACGTTGCCGATTTTGGAAAAAGGAAAACGAGCCCGCCGTTTTAACATCTGCTATTGACACTCGCCAATCAAAATCATCTAAACCTTCACCATGGCTGCGCGCCAATTCAAGTGTCGACCCCTGGCCATTTTTCCAAGGCATATTGCGATAATCTTGCGTCGTTAATATCTGAGTCATAAGGTGAACCCTACTTTAGTAGATACATTATTTTTATAGTGAGAATGAGAAATGAAAATAGCAGACTTTCAACAAAAAAACGCCTTTTTAAAAATCAATTTCAAATTGTAGCCCATGCGTGCTACAATTCAAACATTCACCATAAGAAGAGGATAACGGTAATGGCCAGTACTCAACATAAAACAGATATTGTCAGAGCCAGAATTGAGCCTAAAGTCAGGGAAAATGCTGAAGCAGTGTTATCTGAATTAGGGATTAGCATGTCTGATGCTATTCGTATTTTCGTCAAGCAAATATCATTGCGACAAGCTTTTCCTATTGAGTTAAAAACACCAAACTCAATTACATTAGAAGCTATTAATGCACCAACTACAGACGAAACATTTGACTCTGCTGAAGATTTATTTAGCCAAGTGAGCAAGTCCGATGCTGAAAATTCGCGTTAAATCCCAATTCAAAAAAGACTTAAAAAAGTCGTTATCTGACAAAAAAAGAAATACTCAGCTATTAAAAGAGTTAATCGATAACCACCTATGCATTACTGGCTCTGTTCCAGCAGAATATTTGCCTCATCCCTTAAAAGGAAACTGGAGACCTTGCTATGAATGTCACATACAACCCGATTTTTTATTAATTTGGGATATAAACTACCAAACCAATGAAATCATATTAGTTCGCTGTGGTTCTCATTCTGAATTATTTGGCTAATTCATCACATTTCCCTACCTAAAACAATTAAATCGACGTAGGCGACCGTCCACTTACCGTCCACCTCTGCGAACTTTGATGAACTTTCATAGCCTTTTAAATATTGATAAGTTACTGTTTTTAAAGAATTGAAGATATAATTTATTAAAAAAAAAGCCCCTAACAGGGGCTATAAAAGACAGGGATGGTGTCTATGGCAAGGAAAAACTTCACTTATTGCTACTTCACTACTTACTATGGAACTCAGGATATGAAACTAACTAACTTGCATTACTACAGGTACTAACAACTAAACTTATTGAAACTGCATCGCTTGAAATTCCGCCATTTTATGCTGACTCATTTCTTGTTGGTGAATGTGCTCAAGCTCTGTTTTCTGTTCTGGCGTTAACAACTGGTACAATTCATGGTGAATTCGAGCCATTTCAACACGTTGTTCCAGTTCTTTTTGCATTCGTTTTTCAAGTTCTTCACGAACCGCTTTGTCATCAAAGCTATCCGCTATAATTAATTTGTGCAGTGCTTCACGTTCTTTAACTAAAGCAGAGTTATCAACATGATAATGACGCTGTGTTGCCATTAAATCACGCAATTGCTGACGCTGTTTTTCATTTAACGTGATACCATTAAACATAAAGGTACTGGCACGTTCTTCACTGCTAAATAACTCATGATGTTGAAAGGGCACAACCGCATTGCCTGTTGGCGTAGTTGGCTCGGACTGCATCTGTAACATCAAAGGTGTTGAACTTTCATTTGCAGCACTTTGTGGCTCTTCTGCAAAAGCAACCGCTGGTCCGAACACAAACGCAGAAGCTAAAACTAACATTGCGGTTTTATGTACTGTATTATGTACTTTGCTATGTGTTGTTCTCAGCATTTGACACCTTGTCTCCGAACTGTGCTCGTGATTCAATGTGAACAAATATACACCTGTGGCTGCAAACTAGCGTCAGAGCATGTAAAAGAACGTAAAGTCATGGAATCGTACAGATTGTTATCGTATTTTGGCAGTTGGAGGACTTAAAAAATGCATAAAATCCTATTAGTTGATGACGACCGTGAACTCACGTCGCTGTTAAAAGAACTGCTGGAAATGGAAGGTTTCAATGTTGTCATCGCCTATGATGGTGAACAGGCATTACAGCAAATTGACTCATCCATTGACCTGTTACTACTTGATGTCATGATGCCGAAAAAAAATGGTATTGAGACATTAAAAGAACTGCGCCAAATCCATCAGACCCCCGTTATCATGTTAACGGCTCGCGGTAGTGAGTTAGATAAGGTTCTGGGCCTAGAACTCGGTGCAGACGACTATCTACCTAAACCGTTCAATGACCGTGAACTGGTAGCACGTATTCGTGCTTTATTACGCCGTTCTAACTGGAGCGAGCAAACTCAAGGCGACAATAGCAATACCCCTGTTTTACAAGTTGATAAACTGCAACTTAACCCAGGTCGTCAAGAAGCCAGCTTTGATGATGAAATTTTGGACTTAACAGGAACAGAATTTACGTTGTTATATCTACTCGCACAGCACCTAGGCCAAGTGGTTTCTCGTGAACACCTTAGCCAAGAAGTACTTGGGAAGCGCTTAACGCCGTTTGACCGTGCTATTGATATGCATATTTCAAACTTACGCCGCAAACTTCCAGAACGCACTGATGGCCAGCCGTGGTTTAAAACTCTACGTGGCCGCGGATACTTAATGGTTTCTGCCACATGATCAACAGCTTAACCGCAAGGATCTTTGCGATCTTCTGGTTTACCCTCGCACTAGTATTAATGCTAGTGCTGATGGTGCCCAAGCTCGACTCTCGGCAAATCACCGTCCTGATGGAAAGTGAACAACGCCAAGGGGAGATGCTTGAGCAGCATATTGAAGCCGAACTCGCACAAGCTCCGATGAATGACCTACTTTGGTGGCGGCGTATTTCTAACGCCATCAAAAAATGGGCACCTCCCGGCCAACGGTTGATTATCGTCACCAGTGAAGGCCGTGTGATTGGTGCAATGCCAAGTGAAATGCAGGTAATACGTAACTTTATTGGGCAGTCTGATAACGCGGATCACCCGAAAAAGAAAAAATATGGACGAGCCGAAATTCTCGGTCCTTTCTCCATTCGTGATGGGGAAGACCACTACCAACTGTATTTAGTTCGCCCAGCAAGCAGCCCACAATCTGACTTTATTAATTTATTGTTTGATAGGCCTTTCTTATTACTGATTGCCACCATGCTGATCAGCGCTCCACTACTATTATGGTTATCTTGGAGTCTCGCCCGCCCTGCCCGTAAATTAAAAATGGCGGCAGACGATGTGGCGAAAGGGAATTTACGGCCACACCCAGAGCTAGAAGCCGGTCCGCAAGAGTTCTTATCTGCGGGAAATAGCTTTAACCAAATGATCAGTGCCCTTGATGGTATGGTTAGCGCACAGCAACGCTTAATCTCTGATATTTCTCATGAATTACGCACTCCATTGACTCGTTTGCAACTGGCAACCGCCTTATTACGCCGTCGCCATGGGGAAAGTAAAGAGCTAGAACGCATCGAAACCGAGACCCATCGCCTAGATAGCATGATTAACGATTTACTGGTGTTATCCCGCAGCCAGCATAAAAACGAAATCTTGCGTGAAAATATCAAAGCCGATGAACTTTGGGGCGATATCTTAGATGATGCTAGCTTTGAAGCTGAGCAAATGAACAAAACGCTCGAAGTCACTTCTCACCCTGGGCCTTGGCCGTTATATTGCAACCCTTCTGCCGTCGGTAGTGCATTTGAAAATATTGTGCGTAACGCATTACGTTATTCGCATACACACATTGCCGTTGATTTCAAAGAAGAAAATAACGGTATTCTCATCACCGTCGATGATGATGGCCCCGGTGTTAGCCCTGCTGACCGCGAGCACATTTTCCGCCCATTCTACCGCACTGATGAAGCTCGAGACCGAGAAACTGGTGGTACTGGTTTAGGTCTTGCAATTGTTGAAACCGCCATAACACAACATAAAGGTTGGGTGAAAGCGGATGATAGCCCATTAGGTGGTTTAAGGTTACAAATCTGGCTACCTGAACACGGCCGATAAATTAACTTTATTCATTACCAATAACCCCTTTCTCTTAATTAAAGAAGGGGGTTATTTTTTTCAATCAAGATATATCTATCGCGATTAAATAGAGAATAATCCTATATTGGCTCTAATAACAACAATTCCTAAATACCCGACCAATATAAAATTCTATTTTAATGCTACTTACCCTCCAAAAAAAGAACAATAAAGAAGGATACTTAAAATTAACCATGTAGTAATCCAACAAAAAGCATATCGTTTTATATCTTAATATGTTACTAACTTCTACACCGACTATATTAATCTGATATTCTGTTTTACTTAGTTAAAGTGTGATAATTGATATTAATAGAAAGCACAGAAGCCCAACTCAATGCAAATTAAGATACTTATAATGTGGGCTGATAATAATCATATTTTAACTTTATTTAATTTACAGGTTTTCCCTTATTAACCTGTTCAATATTAGGCGAACTCAACTTCAAATGGATTTATCAATGAAAAAATTCAAGCTCACTAAGCTAGCCATACTTGCTGTGTTCGGCGCCATAAGTGCACAAAGCGTTGCGGGGGGATTAGTTCTACCCGATAACAACTTACGCAGTGATCTTGCTTGGCTTTCTGAACGTAACGTCATCCAAATTAGCTTATCAACTTGGCCACTATCCCAAGAAGAAATCACGCGTTCTTTAAATAATGCAAATATTACTAATAGCGAACAAGAAGCCATTATTCAGCGCATTAAAAAGAACCTTGACCGTAAGAAAAACAGTGTTCAACTAGAAACTCACCTTGCATCTAGCCACTACTCTATGCCACAGGGCTTTGCCCAAAGTGAATATAGTGATATTCGCTATACCGTTTCAGGTAACTACAGCACTGACGACGTAGACTTAAACCTCACTGCAAATGGCGAACGTGCTTTACGCGTTGAAAATGGTTCTGACTACAACCTCAATGGCTCATATGGTGGTGTAAAAATTTGGAACCAATGGGTATCCTTTGGTGAAATCCCGCAATGGTGGGGACCGGGCCACGATGGTAGCTTAATTCGTACCGATGCGGCTCGCCCTGTTACTGGCTTCTTAATTCAACGTGCTGACCAAAGCCCATTTGAAACTCCATGGCTTTCTTGGATTGGTTCGTGGCAATACCAGCTCACCGCAGGGCAAATCAAACAATACTCTTCCCAGCCAAACACTAAACTGATTGGTTTACGCATGACCATGAACCCAACTGACTTCTTCGAACTCGGTGGTTCTCGTGTAGTCATGTGGGGAGGCGATGGCCGCCCTAATAACTGGAGTTCTTTCTGGAATGCGATGGGCGGTAGGGATAATACTGGTGACTATAACGATGACCCAGGTAACCAGTTAGCCGGATTAGATTTCAAACTAAAACTTTACCCGTTAATCGATCTACCTGTCAGCTTATATGGCCAAATGGTCGGTGAAGATGAAGCCAACCTTTTCCCATCGAAAAACGCCTTTATGGGTGGTATCGAAGGTTATCACACACTATGGGGCCAGCCATTAAATTGGTATATTGAAGGCGCGAACACCCATACTGAGTGGGACAAAGACGGCGTAATGTATCGCCACTTTATCTACAAAAATGGTTATTACCAACAAGGTGCATCACTAGGCCACGCGATGGGCGGCGACGGGCGCATGCTCACCACCAAAGTGGAATACACTCTCGATGATGACAACCGCGTCAGTTCTCGCTTGATGTACGCGAAAGTGAATAAATCTAACTTTGAAGGCAACAAGTTGTTCCCTAAATCAGAAACCATCAAAGGTGTTGATTTCGGTTGGTGGCATAACTTTGACAATGACGTCAGCACGGATGCGAAAGTTTGGGTATCTAAAACTGATTACGAAACACGCAATGATTTAGGCGCTGCCGTTACGGTAAACGTGCCGTTTAAGTGGTAGTTAGCAGATTTTAAGCATATTTTATCAAAAACGGGTTATGTTTTTAGCATAATCCGTTTTTTTATCCCTCAAACATTATTATTCTAGTCAAAAATACACTATTCATATAACTCCATCCGACAGCCAAGTTAATTAATATAATCAATTAAGCATTTTATTAATCTATTCCTACGCGGAATTCGGATAAATATAGAAATATTAGGATCTGGCTTTCATTGAACACACACTAAAAGCAATGATATACAAGGAATAACTTAACTTAAATATTTAATCGCGTAGAAAGCGTAAGAATAGGATTATAACCTAATAATTTAAAATAACTTATTCTATTGGTGATTGTGTTAGGACTATTCTCTAACGCTATCGCAGTGATAGTCAGTAACTAGCTTTAATGGTATTATTAAGCGCTTTTTACTTGACCAAATAAATGCTGAGGCATACCCTTTGGCGGTAAAAAAACAATAAGCTTTGCTTATCAATTGAGCAAATTAGCAAAAAATGCAATGTTTTCAATTGATAAGTATGCGTTTACAAATTCAATGGTGCTCTGGGACCCGACAACCCAGTGCGGTAGCTATGGGTGTTATTAATAATTAACACCTTTAAAGTTAACTATAGACCACTTTTAATTTATTACTTATTTAATAACAAGGTTCTCAGTGAAAATATTCATGACTGGTGGCGCAGGCTTTATTGGTTCTGCTGTTATTCGCCATATTATTAATAATACTAACGACAGTGTTGTTAATATTGATAAATTAACTTATGCAGGAAATTTAGAATCTTTAGCGCCAATTTCTGAAAGCCCCAATTATATATTTGCTCAAGCCGATATTTGTGATTCCGCTGCCATTAAACAACTATTTGAGTTGCACCAACCCGATGCGGTGATGCACCTAGCAGCTGAGTCTCATGTTGACCGCTCTATTGATGGCCCAAGTGAATTTATTCAAACGAATATTATCGGTACCTATACTTTATTAGAAACCGCTCGTCACTATTGGAACCAATTGCCTACCGATAAAAAATCAGCTTTCCGCTTTCACCATATTTCAACAGATGAAGTTTACGGCGACCTTGAATCAACAACTGACCTATTTACTGAAACCACCTCTTATGCACCGAGCAGCCCATATTCTGCATCTAAAGCATCAAGCGACCATTTAGTTCGTGCATGGCAACGTACTTATGGGCTACCCACCATTGTGACTAACTGTTCTAACAACTACGGCCCTTATCATTATCCAGAAAAACTGATCCCGCTTATTATTCTAAATGCTTTAGAAGGTAAGCCATTACCTGTTTATGGTGATGGGCAGCAAATTAGGGACTGGTTATATGTAGAAGACCATGCAAGGGCACTATACAAAGTTGTCACTGAGGGCAAAATTGGTGAAACTTATAATATTGGTGGTCATAACGAAAAAGCCAATATTGATGTGGTTAAAACAATCTGCAGCATCCTCGATGAGTTAGTAGCAAATAAACCGAATGATATTAGTCACTATAAAGAGTTAATTACTTACGTAACCGATAGACCTGGCCATGACCTTCGTTATGCGATTGATGCTACAAAAATTAAAAATGAGCTTAACTGGGTACCAGAAGAAACATTTGAGACAGGATTGCGTAAAACCGTGGAATGGTATTTAGCGAATGGTGAGTGGGTTGCTCATATTAAAAATGGTAGTTATCAGCAGTGGCTAACTCAACATTATTCTATATAGGAATAAGTAAAAATGAACAAATTATACATAGTAGGCGCAGGAGGCTTTGCTAGGGAAATATATTCATATCTAAAACAAGAACATTTTAGATATCAAGACCATCATGTAGTTGGTTTTTTGTCTGACCGTCATGATGATTTAGACCAGTTTATTACTGAGCATAAAGTAGTAGATAACATACGTTCTACCATTATTACGCCACAAGACGCCATCATTATAGCAATTGCAGATTGTAATTTTAAAAAAGAGTTATACCAATATTACAAAAATATCGGTTGTAAAATTTTAACTTACATCCACCCCTCTGCCTTCATCGGAAACAATGTTACAATCGGAGAAGGCTGTGTCATTTGTCCCTACGTTATATTAACTACAGATATAATAATAGGTATAGTTGTCACAATTAATGCCCATTCATCAGTAGGCCATGACGCGCAAATCGGTGATTTTAGTACTTTGAGTGGTCATTGTGATATCACTGGATTTGTTCACATAGAGCAAAGTGTTTTTTTAGGCTCACATGCACTCATTATTCCTAAAACTACAGTTGAATCGAATGCTATTATTGGTGCCGGCTCAGTAGTAATCACAAAAGTTAAAACAGGAAGTACCATGTTTGGAAACCCTGCTAAAAAAATCAAATAGAGGATTCTATGTCTAAAGAAAATCAGTTATTAAATATCATCGCAGAAATTTTAGAAATCGATGCTGTATCTCCTGAAACAGAGTTAAACGAAGAAAATTGGGATTCCCTCGCTGTTGTTACTTTTATTTCAGAAGTGGATTCAAATTTCGAGCAAGTTCTCTCACCAACAAGCGTAAATAAAGCTAGTACCGTACAAGATCTTCTCAAATTAGTAAAATAATCAATTTAAAGGGTTTCTCATGCTTACTATCAATAATGTTAAGATTAAGGGGATCAGCACTACTGTTCCGCACAAAGAAGTTAATAACATAGATTTTGCTCAATATTATGGTGAAAAAGAAACCCTTAAATTAATTGATAGCATTGGTGTAACGCATCGTTATATCAGCACAGATAATATAACTTCCTCCGACCTATGCTTAGAATCAGCTAATCGGATTATCGACGCCCTTTCTTGGAATAGAAGTGATATTGGAGCTATAATTTTCGTATCACAAACTCCTGATTATCAACTCCCCGCAACAGCTTGTATATTACAGAATAAATTAAATTTACCTAATACTACTTTGGCATTTGATATAAATATGGGCTGTTCTGGCTACATTTATGGCCTTCAAATCGCATCTAGCTTAGTGAGTAATGGGATAAAAAAAGTTTTATTACTTGTTGGAGATACGATAAGTAAATTAATTAAAACAGGGGATAGGAGTACAGAGTTTTTATTCGGTGATGCTGGCAGCGCAACAGCTCTAGAGTATGAAGAAGGAAGCAACATAGCATTTGAGCTTGGTTCTGATGGTGCTGGCTGGGAAAATATTGTCGCTCGTCAACCAATAGCATCAACAAGCTCGAGAGCAGCCCACTATTCTTACCTTGAAATGAATGGAGCTGAAGTATTTAGTTTTACTTTAACTCGAGTCCCTAAATTAGTGAATAAATTCCTTAATAACCTTAGCTTAAAAGCTGAGGAAATTGATTTAGCAATATATCATCAAGCAAATTTATTCATGCTAAAACACTTATTTAAAAAATCTAAACTTAGTGAAGAACAAACAGTAACTAGCATTGGCCATTATGGTAATACAAGTTGTGCCTCAATTCCGTTAACACTTTGTTATGCAAATAAAAGAAAAAAATATAATAACACTCTTTTAGTCGGTTTTGGTGTAGGTCTATCTTGGGGTGCTGCAATATGCGACTTAAGTGGTACGTTACTATTACCAGTAGAGGTCATAAATAATGATAACTAATTTATTACAAAATAAAAAAATTCTAATTACGGGAGCTTCTTCAGGGATAGGTCGCGCTATTGCTGAATATTTTTCTTCTCAAGGTGCACAAGTAGTCATAACTGGAAGAAATGAATTAAGACTGAATGAAACATTTCAACAATTAATAGGCGAAGGACATCATCAAATCATCGCTGATATCACTAATCCTGATAATATTCAAAACTTGTTAAAGTCGACAGTTCAACTAGTTGGTCCTTTAGATGGAGTTGTTCATTGTGCCGGAATCCAAAAGACCTTGCCATTACAGGCTCTAAAAGAAGAACAATTTGATGAAATTTTCGCTACCAATGTCAAGTCAGCTCAATTTATAACTAAAGAGCTACGACGTAAAGGCAATTATAACGAAGGCTGTTCCTTAGTCTACCTAAGTTCTGTTGCTGGTGTATGCGGCGAACCTGCAATTACAACCTACTCTGCAAGTAAATCAGCGCTAATGGGATTAGCAAAATCAGCAGCTATCGAACTAGCTAGAAATAAAATAAGAGTTAATTGTATTGCGCCTGGCCCTGTAGAAACGGAAATGACAATCGCATTTTCGAAAAAGCTTACGGCAGAACAGTTACAAATTATAGAAAGAAATCATCCACTAGGTATTGGTAAAGCAGAAGATGTCGCATACGCAGCAGCATATTTAGTAAGCAACCTTGCAAGATGGGTAACAGGAACAACTTTATTTGTAGATGGAGGGTACAGTGCACACTAAAAATCCCCCTATAAAGGCTAAGGTAAAAGCTCTTGGTAAATATTTACCAGAAAAAGTGTTGAGTAATGAACAATTAGCTGACGAATTTCCAAGTTGGAGTGTTGAAAAGATTTATGAGAAAACTGGGATAAAAAAACGGCATATTTCTGCCGAAGAAGAAACCTGCTCATATATGGCGATACAAGCAGCTGAGGACCTATTTGAAAAAAATAATATAGCTAGAGAAGATATTGACTACATTTTATTATGCACACAGAGCCCTGATTATCTATTGCCCACGACCGCTTGCATTGTTCAAAATAAACTAAATATACCCAAAACAGCAGGAGCACTAGACTTTAATTTAGGCTGTTCGGGCTATATATATGGTCTAAGTCTTGCCAAAGGGCTCATAGAGAGCCATCAAGCGAAAAATGTTCTCCTAGTTACATCTGAAATGTATTCTAAGTACATAAATAATAAAGATAAAAGTGTTAGAACACTATTTGGAGATGCAGCAACCGCTACCTTGATTGGAGCGGTAGAATCTGAGCATGACTTAATACATAGTTTTGTTTTTGGGACTGATGGTAATGGTGCTGATAACCTAGTTGTTCCTCATGGCGGTTCAAAAAAACCCATATCTTCACTGTCTAACGAAGAATATGAAGATAGCCATGGGAATATAAGATCACCTAAAAATCTATATATGAACGGTGCAGAAATCTTAACATTTACTCTCTTAAATGTTCCGAAAAGTATTAATGCTATTCTTGAAAAAGCAGCCATATCAAAAGAAAATATAAATAAAGTTATATTTCACCAAGCTAATAGATTCATGCTAGATAAATTAAAAAAGAAAATTGGATTTAGTGATGAACAGTTCTTAGTTTCCTATGAACATTATGGTAATACTGTCTCATCCACCATACCTT
Source organism: Providencia sp. PROV130 (assembly GCF_028482225.1). NCBI lineage: Bacteria > Pseudomonadati > Pseudomonadota > Gammaproteobacteria > Enterobacterales > Morganellaceae > Providencia > Providencia sp. PROV130. The sequence continues at coordinate 33,631 of NZ_JAMPQC010000021.1, forward strand.
TAGGGATTATTAATGGTATTGATAATAAAGAAATAGACTCAACTCATAATATATTAGTATGCGGATTTGGCGTTGGCTACTCTTGGGGTGGCTGTATTATAGAATCTATTGGTTGATACTCTAAATTTATTTATAATTTTTAAGGAAAAAAAGTGAAAGGCATTATCTTAGCTGGTGGATCGGGTACTAGGTTATATCCAATAACGATGGGAGTTTCGAAGCAGTTACTCCCTATTTACGATAAACCTATGATCTATTACCCGCTTTCTGTTTTAATGTTAGCCGGTATTCGGGAGGTTTTAATTATCACAACCCCAGAGGATCAAAACAGCTTCGAACGCTTATTGAATGATGGCTCTCAGTTTGGTATTACAATTCAATATGCTGTTCAGCCAAAACCCGAAGGATTAGCACAGGCATTTATTATTGGTGAAGAATTTATTGGATCTGACAGTGTTTGTTTAGCATTAGGTGATAATATCTTTTATGGTCAATATTTTAGTCCTAAATTAAAAGAAGCTGCAACTCGTCAAGAAGGTGCTACTGTATTTGGTTACCAAGTAAAAGATCCTGAACGTTTTGGTGTTGTTGAGTTTGATAGTAACAAAAAAGTTATTTCTATTGAAGAGAAACCTAAGAAACCAAAATCAACTTTTGCTGTAACTGGTTTATACTTTTATGACAATCAAGTTCTTGAATTGGCTAAAAAAGTTAAACCATCTCAGCGAGGGGAACTAGAAATAACGACACTCAATGAAATGTATTTAAAACAAAATAAATTAAATGTTGAAATGTTAGGCCGTGGTTTTGCATGGCTAGATACTGGAACTTATGAAAGTTTGTTAGAAGCGGCACAGTTTGTGGAAACAATTGAAAAAAGACAAGGCTATAAAGTAGCTTGCCTAGAAGAAATCGCTTATAACAATGGCTGGCTTACAAAAAAAGATTTACTATCAAGAGCTGAACTAATGGCTAAGAATAGCTATGGCGAATATTTAAGATCATTATTAAAGTAAGCCTGTGAATAAAAATTTAAAACAAAAAACCACATCAGGATTAAAGTGGAGTGCAATTGAGAAGCTAACAACGCAATTTATTCAACTAGCTATAATGTTACTTCTCGCTCGTTTATTAGGTCCAACATCTATAGGCCTAGTTGGGATGTTGGCAGTATTTATTGCAATTGCTCAAGTTTTTGTTGACAGCGGATTTAGTAATGCATTGATAAGAAAACAAGATAGAACCGAGCTAGATTACTCAACTGCTTTTATCTTTAATATAATTATATCCCTTATTTGCTATAGTACATTATTCTTTTCTGCTCCGTTTATTGCTAACTTTTACCAGCAACCAACTTTAATAGAACTATTGCGTACATTAAGTTTAGTTATTATTATTAATAGTTTTGGCATTATCCAGAGAACACTGTTTACATGTGAAATGGATTTCAAAACTCAAGCTAAATGCTCATTAATTAGTGTTTTTTTTAGTTCAATAGTTGCTTTAGTTCTTGCATACTATGAGTATGGTCCATGGGCATTAGTAGGCCAATCTATAACATTTGCATTAATAAACACTATTCTATTAAATTTATATTCCAGATGGCATCCGAAATTAAAATTCTCTAGAGATTCATTTAATTACTTATTTAAATTTGGCTCTAAATTATTAGCATCTAGTTTATTAGATACCATTTACAATAATATTTATCAGATCATTATCGGGAAAGTATTTTCAGCTAAGCAAGTTGGTTTTTTCACTCAAGCAAATTCATTATCAGTTATACCCGCCCAAAGCTTAACATCTATAATACAACGTGTAACCTACCCGATGCTAAGCCAAATACAAGATGACAAAAATAAATTTGAAAATATTTATCTATTAACCCTGAAACTCTCATCTTGTATTGTTTTCCCTATTATAATGGGTATTGCTATTATAGCAAAACCCTTAATACTTCTTGTTTTAGGTAGTGAGTGGACTAATACATCAGAGCTTTTGAGTATTTTATGTATTGGGTACATGCTATACCCAATACATGCAGTAAATTTGAATCTATTACAGGTTAAATCAAGAACCGACCTATTCTTGAGACTTGAAATAATTAAGAAGATAATAATCACCATTATATTACTGATAACTATACCCCTTGGTTTAAAAGCGATTTGTATTGGTATTGTTATTCAATCCTATGTTGCTTTATATTTAAATACTATCTATACAGATAGGTTAGTTTCACTAACCAGAATAATGCAATTGCATGCGTTACTCCCTATCTGGCTGATCACTATGGTAGTTTCACTGATCGTCTGGTGTATAGCACAACAAATAGATATTACTGTAGTTCAGTTAATAATACCTATTATATTAATGCCAGCTCTATATATAACCAGTATTAAGTTCATTCAACCTAAGATTTACTCTGTCATTTTCACAACCATATTAAAAAAGAATAAACAATGAACCCAATAACCGTTACATCTCCATTACTTCCGCCTTTAGATGAACTAACTTCTTATTTAGAGGATATATGGCAGCGTAAATGGCTAACAAATAATGGCCACTACCATCAACAACTCGAGAAAGAACTTTGTGAGTATTTAGGTGTAGAACATATTTGTTTGTTCTCTAATGGTACCCTTGCACTCATTACTGCATTACAAGCTTTAGAACTTAAAGGTGAAGTGATTACAACACCTTATAGTTTTGTAGCAACTAGTCATGCCATTATGTTAAATAATTTAACACCCGTATTTATAGATATTGACCCAAATACATTCAATTTGGACCCTAAAAAAATTGAAGAAGCTATTACTGATAGAACATCTGCCATATTACCCGTTCATGTTTATGGTAATCCTTGTGATCATGATGAAATTCAAAAAATTGCAGATAAACATAATTTAAAAGTCATCTATGATGCAGCACATGCATTTGGCGTTACGAAAGACGGAGCATCAATTCTTAATTGGGGTGATTTATCAATCTTGAGCTTCCATGCAACAAAAGCATATTCAACTATAGAAGGTGGGGCCATCATTTGCCACTCACCAGAAATGAAAAGAAAACTAGATAAGCTTAAAAATTTTGGTTATGAATCAGAGCTTGAAATATCTATGTTAGGTTCAAATGCTAAAATGAATGAGATCCAAGCTGCATTTGGGTTAGCAACATTAAAGCATATAGACAAAGCAATTTTAAAAAGACAGACGATTGCACATCTCTATAGAACACTATTAAAAGATATTAATGGAGTCTATTTTTTAGATGATATCAGCGAAGTCAAACATAATTACTCATACTTCCCAATATTAATTAATGAGAAAGAATATGGTATGTCAAGAGATAGTATTTATCAAAAATTAAAAAATAACAATATATTATCTAGGAGATACTTTTATCCGTTAATAACTGACTTTAATTATTACAACCAAAATAAAGAATTATTTATTTCTCATGCAACCACCGAAGCTAAAAAAATCTCTGATAATGTTATATGCCTCCCTATTCACCATGGTTTGAGCTCTAATGAAGTAAACTACATAGTACAACATATCAAGGAAGGCTAGTTAATGAAGACTATAAGTTCTTTACCTCTTTTATCAGAAAAGGAAATAATACAAAATCAATTAATTGATATTATGCATATCTCTATAATATGCATAACGTTTAATCACAGAAAATTTATAGCTAATACACTTGATTCATTTTTAGGACAAAAAACAAAATATAAATATGAAATTATCATCCATGATGACGCATCCACAGATGGTACACAAGATATAATATCTCAGTATCATCAAGAATATCCAACCATAATAAAACCTATTTTCCAAATAGAAAATCAATATAGCAAAGGCATTAAACCATTTGATATCTGCCGCCTAAAATCTAAAGGTAAATATATCGCCATATGTGAAGGGGATGATTTTTGGTGTGACCCACATAAATTAGAAAAACAAATTGATTTTTTAGAAAATAACCCTGACTATATTGTTAGCACTCATAATGCATGTATAGTTGATAGTAATAACAAACTAGTTTCAGAGTCGAAACTAAATGATACATGCAAAAGAGACTTTTCCTCTGAAGAGTTAATCAAAACTAAAGGATTTATATTAACTTTAACGTGGGTGTTTAGAAATATAGATTTTGGTCCATTACCAGAAAAATCACATGTTATAAATGAGGATACATTCTTCACATCAGTTCTAGGTTTATATGGTAAGTCTAAGTTTCATTCAGATATAATTCCCGCTGCATATAGAATTCATGAAAATGGTGTTTGGTCATCCACAAATAATGATGAAAAAGTTACATCTATAGTAAACACTTTCTATTGGTTACAATGCTATCATCGCCGTATTAATAGTGGTTGGAGTGACTACTTCCTATTATTACACTTTAAATATACATGCAAACGCATTTTTATGCACAAAAAAGCTCCCTTTATTAAAATTCTATTCAAACAATTTTTTGGGAAATAATTGACACTTTAAATATTTAGGTATTTTATCTTTATGCTTAAAAGCGAAAAAGCCATTATATTTTTTTTCTATGTATTTTGCTATACATTATCTACGATTTATTATATGCATGAGGGTTATATATACGGCGATTTACGCGGTCAGAACTTAAACTCCATAGAAACATTAATTTATTCATATATGACCGCTGTAATTGGTGTAGCGTTATTTTGCTGGATAACATCATTACTAATTAAAACCATAAAAATAAAAAAAATACCCGAATTAGAAACAAAAAAAACTCACTATTTAATACTAATGTTAAATATCTTATTTATTTCTTTCAGTATTAAATATAACTTTGGTTTTTCTGGCTTAGAAGTCGACCCTGACATTCCAAAATCCATTCTCTATTTCTTTATAATTTTACAGCCTCAATTTCTATCTTATATTTACCTTGCATATCATGTAAAATCAAAAAGTAAAATTTACTACCTAAATATTGTACTCATTTTATTATTTTCTGTTTATAAAGGCTGGCTTGAGTCAATAGTCTTCATATCACTTATATTATTCATGAAAAATAAAGAGTATATATTTAGTAATAAGAAAAAAATATTCTTATTAGCTTTAATGTTTATTTTTTTAGTTCCTTTTCTAAAAGCTAGTAAAACCATATTGATGGGTTACCATCAATATGGTTTCGAATCATTTTCTGATGCTATAACGAGTTTTATTGAATATAATGATTTTAAAAGTGTTAGTGATTTTATTATAACTTATATCATGGCTACAATTAATAGGTTCGAGCATGTATCAATAATATACTACATAAATGAAACATGGAATCCTAATTTACTGCATAATATACGTCCAGCGATACTAGAAGGCTGGCCTAATGAAATAATTGGAAATGTTTTCGGATTAAATTACACATCTTATATCCAACAAGATATAGCTCGCATGATACAGCCTTTATATTCCTGGCAAGTCCAGATTCCTATTACAGCAAGAATATTCATTGAAAATAACACTCTATTGTATTTAGTATATATTTTATTTATAGCCACAATTAGCATTGTGTTATCTAAAATAATATCTAACAATAAAGAAGTTCAAACCTTGAATTGGTTTGTTCTTTTCTCATTCTTATTTCATGGTTGGAACTATAGTATGATACTATGGATTCAAGCCTTACTTATGTATATATGCATTTCTATTATACTTATATTTCTTTCAAACTTAAATCGCATCAAGCGATAGACTAAAATAGGAAATAATTTTGTATAGTCATAATATTTGTGAAATGACATCAGTTGTCATCACAACAAAAGACAGATGGGATTTTTTATTACGGGCTATAGATAGCATAGTCTCAAGCACAGTATTACCAAAATACATTGTAATTGTTAATGACGGTGAGAAAATAGAAAAAGAAAATTTATTAAATAATATACCCAAAAACATTCAACTAACGTTAATTAACAATGAATATTCAAAAGGAGCTAATGCTAGTCGTAATATTGGTATTTCTAATTGTGTCACTGACCTAATATTTCTATTAGATGATGATGATGCTTTAACTCTTAGATCTATCGAAGATAGACTGTCCGTCATTAAAAAATCGCCAAATACTGTTATCGCATATACAGGAGTGCAATTCGTATATTCCAATAATTTAGAACAAGTAAAGCGAACTTTACCACCTCATTCTTTATCTCATGACAGTAACCAAAATATTAAGGCGCTACTTAAGAATGGTAACCTTATAGGTTCAACTTCCCGAGCATGTATTAGAAAAAAAGCATTTTTACTAGCTGGTCAATTTGATGAAAACCTCACTTGCTTACAAGATTATGACCTATGGTTAAGGATGTCTAAACTCGGAAATATAGAACATGATAACAAATCGAATGTAATATATACTATTCATTGCAATGGGAAACAAATCAGTTCTCAACATCAAAAATATTTAACCACTGGATTTATATTATATAATAAATATAAAGATGACATTAACAAGTTAAAATTACAAAGAAAATTCTTATCTCAAATTTATTTAAGAGTCGCTATAATAACATCAAGATATTCAACAAAAAACAAAATAAAATATTGCTTAACCTCCTTGAGATATGGTCTAAAAATAAAAACATTACTACTTTTAATATTACCTAGCTCTATAATAAAAAAAATCCACCCCTACAACTGAATATAACTTATTTCCCTATTTTAATCCAATTACTCGCCAAGACTTAAATATTAAAAAGCTAATGATAACAAAACATTAATTAGAACATATCTTTACTTTCTATTATAATGCATAGATGACTTTGCTCTTTAACTAAAAACATGCCTCTTAGAAATTAAAGAGTTTTATGTGATTATTTTTATATAATACGTAGTATTAAATCATATTTTCTTTGAAACTTTATATTTGGGAGATTTACTTTGAAAATAGCAATTGCAGGGACTGGCTACGTCGGCTTATCTAACGCCATGTTACTGTCACAAAACCACGAAGTGGTGGCGGTGGACATCATTCCTGAAAAAGTGGCGATGTTGAATGACAAGCAGTCGCCGATAGTCGATATGGAAATCGAACAGTTTTTAGCAGAAAAAACACTGAATTTCCGCGCAACACAAGACAAAACTGAAGCCTATACCGGGGCTCAGTACGTCATTGTTGCCACACCGACTGACTATGACCCGAAAACCAACTACTTTAATACTCAATCAGTCGAGTCTGTCATTCATGACGTGAATGAAATTAACCCGACAGCGACCATTATTGTTAAATCCACCATTCCAGTGGGTTTTACGGTGCGTTTACGTGAAGAGTATGGCTACAGTAATGTCATTTTCTCCCCTGAGTTTTTACGTGAAGGCCGTGCATTGTGGGATAATCTGTATCCATCGCGCATTGTGGTCGGCGAACGCTCTGAGCGCGCGCAAATTTTTGCTGATTTATTGCTGGAAGGTGCAATTAAGAAAGATGTACCTGTGCTGTTTACCGATGGCACCGAAGCCGAAGCGATTAAACTGTTCGCCAACACCTACTTAGCGATGCGGGTGGCCTACTTCAATGAGCTGGACACTTACGCGGAAAGCCGTGGGTTAAATGCCCGTCAAATAATTGAAGGCGTCTCCTTAGACCCACGTATTGGTAGCCATTATAACAACCCATCATTCGGTTACGGCGGTTATTGCTTACCGAAAGATACCAAACAGTTGTTAGCTAACTACGATGATGTGCCGAATAACCTGATTAACGCCATTGTCGAATCAAATCGTACTCGTAAAGACTTCATTTCGGATGCGGTCATCGCCAAAGCACCACGTAAAGTGGGTGTTTATCGCTTGGTAATGAAAGCGGGGTCAGACAACTTCCGCGCTTCAGCGGTACAAGGCATCATGAAACGCATCAAAGCCAAAGGCATTGAAGTGGTGGTGTATGAGCCGGTGATGAAAGAAACCGAGTTTTTCCATTCCAAAGTAGTCAATGACTTAGCGGAATTTAAAGCTCAATGTGACATTATTTTAGCTAACCGCATGGTACCTGAAATTGAAGATGTTGCGGACAAAGTGTATACACGCGATTTATTCGGTAATGATTAACTGTACATATAAAACTAGTTTTATTATGAGTAACGTTTATGATACGAAGTACTAGTAGTGTAGCTGTAATTATGAGCGTTTACAAAAATGATAAACTAACTCATGTTAAAGAAGCTATCGAGAGTGTTTATCAACAAGAGGATATAGCTCCTCTCATACTCGTATATGTAGATGGGAAGATTCCACAACAACAATTCTCATACCTAGAGAGCCTACATGATAGAAATATTATTGAGTTAACTTTTTCTAAAAATAACCAAGGGCTATCATTTGCCCTTAATACATTGATAGACAAAGCTCTTGTATATCCAAATGTAGAATACATAGCACGTATGGATAGTGATGATATATCATTACCACAACGACTAAAAAAGCAAAAGTATTTCATGGATGCCCATACCGAAGTAGATATTTTGGGTACCGCATGTGAAGAATTTGGTACACCTTATGCCCTTGTAGAAAAAAAACTACCTTCATACCACCCCGATCTAGAGAACTTTAGCATAACCCGTTGCCCATTTATTCATCCCTCTGTCATGTTTAGGCGACGAGTTTTTGAACAAGGAAACCGATATCCGACACACACTTGTTTTACAGAGGATATGGCTTTTTGGCTAGAACTACTTTATAAAAACTATAAATTCCATAACTTACCTGATGTTTTGCTAAGATATAGACTTGAAGAAAACACGATGACTCGCCGAGCCGGTCTCTCTAAAGCTAAAAGTGAAGTTTCATTGCGTCTGGGTTATATGTTTCTTCTCAATAAATTTAGCTTTAAAAATATGTTTTTAATATACAGCCGTTACTTCTTTCACCTACTACCACCCAAAATAATGGCATTAGCATATAAACATTTGAGATAATCACTTACGAAAGGGATCTAAAAACTTTATGAAGCGTCTTTCCATTGCTGTACTTATGCTAACTGCATTAACAGGCTGCACCGTTACCCCTGGTGCCTACATGTCAACGTCAGGCAAAAATGTCGTTGATACGGGTGATACTGATATTAGTAAATTAGTCGATATCTACCCAATATCTCCAAAACTCTTGGATGATATGTACACAGCGCCTATCATCGCCAAACCGAATGCACAATTAGAAAAACAGCTGACTAATTATGAATATCGTGTGGGGGCGGGTGACGTATTAACTGTTACTGTTTGGGATCACCCTGAATTGACTATCCCAGCGGGTTCTTACCGTAGCGCACAAGACTCAGGTAACTGGGTTCATGCTGATGGCACCATTTACTACCCCTATATCGGCAAGGTCAAAGTGGCAGGTAAGACTATCACCGAAATTCGCACCGTAATTAGTAATCGTTTAGCCACCTATATTGAATCCCCACAAGTGGATGTTAGTATTGCTGCGTTCCGCTCGCAAAAAATGTATGTGTCGGGTGAAGTGGCTAAACCAGGTACACTGCCAATCACTAACGTGCCTCTCACTATTTTAGAAGCCTTTAATAATGCAGGCGGTTTAACCGAAAAAGCCGATTGGGATAATGTGGTACTGACCCGTAATGGCAAAGAAATTAAAGTATCATTACAGTCCTTAGTCCAATACGGCGATTTAACTCAAAACCACCTAATGCTACAGGGTGACGTACTGTATGTTCCTCGTAATGACTCACAAAAAGTGTTTGTCATGGGTGAAGTGGGTCAACCAACCACACTGACTATTGACCGTGCAGGGATGAGTATCACCGAAGCACTGAGCAAAGCCAGTGGCATTGACCAAAATACTGCCAATGCAACGGGGGTATTTGTTATCCGCCCAATTAAAAACCAACCCGCGGAAGATAAAGAGTTAGAAGCTTTACTGCCGAAAAAAATGGCGGCGGTATATCAGTTAAATTTATCGGATGCCACATCACTCGTGATGGGCACCGAGTTTAAACTTCAACCGTATGACTTAGTCTATGTTACCGCTGCGCCAGTCGTGCGTTGGAACCGCCTGATCACCCAACTGTTACCAACCATTGCCTCTTATAACCAGTTAACGGAAGGCACCAAACGTATTCACGATTGGTAATAAACTATGTTTAATAATGTCCTAGTTGTTTGCATGGGAAATATTTGTCGCTCTCCTACGGGGGAGCGTTTATTACAAAATTACTTCCCACAAAAAAAAGTGCACTCTGCCGGTATTATCGCAAAAAGTGAGTTGTCCGCTTATGACAGTGCCATCCGTATTGCTAAGCAGCACGATCTTTCCCTTGAAAACCATCAATCACGTCGTCTAACTAGCGAATTATGCAATAAAGCAGACTTAATCCTAGTGATGGAAAACGATCATATTGCTAAAATCCACCAACAGTTTCCTGAAACTCGTGGCAAAGTGATGTTATTTGGTCAATGGATTAATAAAACCGAAATTCCAGATCCCCATAAGCGCAGTGATGAAATGTTTGAACACGTTTATCAGCTCATGGAAAAAGCCGCGCTTGCTTGGCAAGGCAAAATTTAATTTTATTTATTGGATGACTTAACATTTAACCTATTATGAACACAACAAAAAATAGCTCCCCTGCATCAGATGAAATCGATCTGCTCGCTCTGTTTAAAGTTTTGAAATCCAACACAATTAAAATTGGGTTTTTTACCGTATTTTTTGCCGCTATCGCAGTGGCCTATAGTCTATTAGCAACGCCAATTTACCAAGCCAATGCGACATTACAGTATGACAAATTAGGCCAGGTCTCATTACTCGACCAAATGAGCGATGTCATGCCATTCGGTAATAGCAATAACCAAGCGGACTCTGAAATTGAAGTCATCAAGTCCCGCATGGTGTTAGGCAAAACCGTTTCAGACCTGAACTTAGACACTCAAGCAGCCCCTGAAGGCTTTATCAGTAAGTTACTGGGTGAAGTGGCACCCGTTCATGTTGCCCTGTTTCAATTACCTGACAACTTAATTGGTCAGCCATTTACCCTAACTTATTTAGGGGATAACAATTATTCCCTAAATGTGGATGGCCAAGTCTTGCAAGGTAAAGTCGGTGAAGTTCTCAAACACGATGAAATTAACTTATTAATTTCCAGTTTTGCGGCTGAAACTGGCGAAGAGTTTGCATTAATCAAAAATGCCCGTTATTCCACTATTGAAGACTTACGTAATACCCTAACTATCGCGGAGGTGGGCAAAGGTACTGGCATTATCAGTTTAGCCATTAAAGGTGCGGATAAAACTGAGAATGTTAACATTCTCAACAGTGTTATCCAAAACTATGTTGACCAAAATACCGAACGTAAAAAAGAGGTCACTAATAACACGCTCGTGTTCTTAGATGGCTACTTACCGACCATAAAAAAGAAATTAGATAACTACGAAAACCAGCTCAATGCCTTTCGTAAAAAGAATGAGTCTATTGACTTATCTTTAGAAGCCAAAGCCGCTTTAGACACCGCATTACAAGTAGAAGAAAAACTTAATGAGCTGACTTTTAAAGAAGTCGAGATTCAACAACTGTACACTCGTAACCACCCAGCTTATCAGTCTTTGCTGGATAAACGCCAACAACTGTTACGCGAAAAAGAAAAAATCAGTAAAAATATCCAAAAATTGCCGAATACACAACAAGAAATCGTCCGTTTAACCCGTGATGTTGAAGCAGAACAAGCTATCTACACGCAATTAGTTGCGAAACAACAGGAATTGAGCGTATTGAACTCTGGTATTACTGCGGATGTACGCATTATTGATTCTGCCGAATCTCAGCCAAATGCGGTTGCACCAAGAAAATCACTCATCGTCGTACTAGCCACTATCCTTGGTTTTATTGTTGGCTGTGCGTATGTAATTGCTCGCGAGTTCTTTAATAACAAAATTAAAAGCACCGAAGATATCGATGCGCTCGGGATTAATGTCTATGCCACTATCCCATTCTCTACCCATGAGAAAAAACTGATTGAGGCGGGAAATAAGAGCCCATTAGCTATCGAAAACCCGGCAGATACCGCAGTAGAAGCTATCCGCTCGTTACGTACCAGTGTCTACTTCTCGGTAATGAACCAAGGCAATAACTTGGTGATGGTGACCAGTGCATCCCCAGGTGTAGGGAAAAGCTTTGTCACCTCCAATATGGCGGTGGTACTGGCCAATGCAGGTAAAAAAGTATTATTAATCGATACTGATTTACGTAAGGGCCGCTTACATAAAGCCTTTGGTTTAAGTAATAAAGCAGGCTTATCAGAATATTTATCACAGTCAAGTCTCGGTTCACCAACCATTCATACCAATGTGATTGAAAACCTCGATGTGATTTGTCGTGGTAAAAATGTTACTCACTCCTCTGAGTTATTAATGGGTGAGCGCTTTAAGCAGCTGCTGGATAAAGTCAAAAACCAATACGATATTGTAGTAATTGATACCGCACCAATTTTGGCCATCACGGACTCCGCCATTATTGGTAAGTATGTTGGTACTTCATTGCTGATTGCCTTCTATGGTGTGAATACTGTCAAAGATGTCGATTTATCACTGAAACGTTTTAAGCAAAATGATATCGAAATTACAGGTGTGATCTTGAACGGTATTGATGCAAGGTCAGACGATTATAACTACCACTACGAATATTAAGACTCAGGAATATTGATATGCATAATCAACAATTTCTTGTTACTGGCGGTCTCGGCTACATTGGTAGCCATACCTGCGTGCAAATGATCCAGCAGGGAATGCAGCCAATTATTTTAGATAATTTGCATAATGCTAACCTTGAAGTGTTAAATCGTATTGAAGCTATCACTGGAACAAAACCAACCTTTTACCAAGGTGATGTACGTGACAAGGCTATCTTAGATATTATCTTTGCCAGTCACCAAATCCAGTCGGTTATCCACTTTGCTGGTCTTAAAGCCGTCGGTGAATCAGTACAGAAGCCAATTGAATATTATGATGTTAACGTCAATGGGACATTGGTGTTAGTGGAAAGTATGAAAAAAGCGGATGTTAAAAGCCTGATTTTTAGCTCATCGGCCACGGTTTATGGTGAGCCTGAACACATTCCATTAACGGAAGAGGCTTCAGTCGGTAATACCAATAGTCCGTATGGTACCAGTAAATATATGGTTGAGCGTATTCTAGCTGACTTAAATATTGCAGATAACGAGTGGTCTATCTCATTGCTGCGCTATTTTAACCCTGTTGGTGCTCATAACTCAGGTTTGATGGGTGAAGACCCTAATGGTATCCCAAACAACCTGACACCATTTATTGCACAAGTCGCAGTCGGCCGTCGCAAAGAATTGGCCATATTTGGTGGAGACTACCCGACAAAAGATGGGACAGGTGTTCGCGACTATATTCACGTGATGGATTTGGCTGATGGCCATATTGCAGCCTTGAATAAAGTCAGCCAGCAAGCGGGCTTACATATCTACAACCTTGGCACAGGTACAGGAACAAGTGTTCTAGAAGTCGTTGCTGCATTTGAAAAAGCGGTCGGTAAACCGATCCCTTGCACGATTTCAGCACGTCGCCCTGGTGATATCGCAGAATACTGGTCGACTCCAGCCAAAGCCGCTCAAGATTTAGGTTGGACAGCAAAATATTCAATCCAAGATATGGCTAATGACGTTTGGCGTTGGCAATCAATGAACCCGAACGGCTATAAAAGTTAGCCATTGATACTCATACTTTATTCATACTAAGTAAGTAGCTTTTGATAGGATTTATAATATGAAAAAATTAATTGTAGACCTAGATGGTACTCTAACAAGTGCTAATACTACAAATTATAAAGAAGTTTCACCTCAAAACGAAGTAATAGAAAAACTTAGAGAATATAAAAAAATAGGATTTGAAATAATAATTTTCACCGCAAGAAATATGCGAACCTATGATGGTAATATAGGAAAAATCAATGTCCATACACTTCCAGTTATTATTGAATGGCTAGATAAACATAATATTCCATATGATGAAATTATTGTAGGGAAACCTTGGTGCGGACATGATGGATTCTATATTGACGACCGAGCCATACGACCTTCTGAATTTACTAAACTAAGTGTGGAGGAAGTAAATCAGCTAATAGAGAATGAAAAAAAATGTTTTTAATTATGTCCGGAGCCTTTGTCGGCCAAGAATTAGAGTCAGAGTTCGGGAAAATTCCACCGAGTTTTTTACCTCTAGGAAATAAAAGATTATATCAGTATCAAATTGCATTAGCCCCTAAAGGTGAAGAGATATATATATCCATACCTGAAACCTTTAATATATCTATAACTGATGAAACATGGCTAGAAAAAAATAATGTTAATATAATAAAAACCCCAAATAGTTTAAGCCTAGGTGCATCGCTAGTAGCATCTTTAAATATATCGGGCAATACGTTAAATAAACCCTTACATGTATTATTCGGAGATACATTATTCCGGAGTCTACCTATTGTTGGTGAGAATGTTGTAGGTATATCTTATACTAAGGATTACTATAACTGGGCAGTTGTTACAAATGACAATATTCAATGGCTAAAAGACAACCCGCTAGAACCTTCAAATGCAAGACATAGAATCATTGATGGTTATTTCAAATTTAATGATCCGAGAGAGCTGATAAAATCAATTACTCAGAGTGAATGGCAATTTCTTGAAGGATTGAATAAATATCATAATACAATTGGTATTACTCCTATTGAATCAGATAACTGGTTAGACTTCGGTCATGTTAATACTTATTACCGTTCAAAAGCCCAATACACTACACAAAGAGCATTCAACGAACTACTGATTACACCTGACTGGATTGAAAAATCAAGTTCAAAAAGTAATAAAATAGCTGCAGAAGCCTTTTGGTTTGAGAATATACCTTCAGAGCTGAGAGGCTTTATCCCACAATACCTTGGTTCTAAATATGAAAATGATACTATTTCCTACCGCTTAGAGTTTTTACATCTTACAGCTTTAAATGAGCTATATGTATTTTCAAAATTACCAAGCAAAGCTTGGGAGCAGATATTAACAAGCTGTATGAACTTTCTCGTCGCCTGTAACAATAATAAAGCCTCAGACTGTAGCTCAAGTAACACCCTTTCTATATTACTTAAAGAAAAAACAATTGAACGGTTAAATGACTATTGTCAAAATAAAAACATTTCTTTGGATAAAAAATGGAGCTTAAACGGGGATGAGGGTTTTAGCCTTACCCAAATATTAGAAAGCATAAATATGTATGTGCCATCTAATCCCAAAGAAAATACTGTGTTACATGGAGATTTTTGCTTTAGTAATATTCTTTATGACTTTAGAGCTGGCAAAATAAAGACGATTGACCCTAGAGGGCTTACACCTAGCAACGAACAAACTATCTATGGAGACTTGAGGTATGATCTTGCAAAACTAAGTCATTCTGTCCTTGGATTATATGACTGGATTATCGCTGGTTATTATGATGTTACAATTAATGATGGTGATATATCATTCGATATTGCAGAAGAAGAACATCATAAAGGAACACAGCAAATTTTTATTAAAATAGTTGAAGATACGTTCGGTTTAACCGCAAAAGAACTGTATGCGATGCAAATTCATCTTTTCCTTTCTATGTTACCTTTACATTCTGATGATATTGAGCGCCAGAAAGCATTATTTGCTAATGCTTTTCGCCTTCACCAAATTTTTCTAAGGTTAAAATAATGATCGTTATCCCTATGGCAGGTATGAGCTCTAGGTTTTTCAAAGCAGGATACACCCTTCCTAAATATATGTTAGAGGCTCAAGGAGAAACTTTATTTTGGCATTCAGTTAAAAGCTTTGATAAATATTTCTCTAGCCACCCATTTTTATTTATTGTAAAGGATATTTTTAACACCCCCCATTTTGTTGAAGAACAAGCAAAAAAACTAGGTATTAAAAACTTTTACATTTCTGTATTAAATGAAGATACTAGAGGGCAGGCAGAAACTGTAGCGCTTGGATTGAAAATTCTTGAAGAACAGAAAATTAACTATTCTGGCTCTATTACTATTTTCAATATAGATACATTTAGGAAAAATTATAAATTCCCAAATCTAAAGGAGAAAGGAAACGGCTATTTAGAGGTTTTTAAAGGGAGTGGTAATAATTGGTCTTATGTAAAGCCACAAAGTGAATACACTACAATAGTTACTGAGACCGCAGAAAAAAAAATCATCTCAAATCTATGCTGTACAGGATTATATCACTTTGAAAACAAAGATGACTACCTACTAGCTTTTACTAGCTACTTAAAGAAACCTATAGAAGAATGGGATAAAGGAGAGTTATACATTGCACCATTATATAATGAACTAATAGCTATTGGATTTAAAATACATTATGACTTAATTAATAAAAAAGATATTGTATTTTGCGGTATTCCTCAAGAATATGAAGATTTTAAATCACTTAATTTTTAGCTAAGATGGTATCTCCGAATGGCAGAACATAAGAAAAAAATCCATTTACTTTTTAGTATAGCAGTGCATGAATCAGCAGAATCAGTATATGACCTTGTAAATAATATAAATTATTTTTGCTTGAATCCATTAATAGTCATTCATGTTTCTCAAGATTCTGAAATGGAGTTTGATTTTTCAAAACACAAAAATGTCTATATTAATAGAACTAGGCTTTTGACAGGATATGTTGATGGAACCTTAACTTTTGTACATATAGAAAATTATTTGGAATGCAAAAGAATAGGCCTACATTTTGATTATTTCATTCCTTTTGGTAGCAATCAACTATTTATTAAATCAGGTATTGAAAGTTATATTTATGGTTCAGTAAAAAATGAGAGTTCTAGCCCAGATAAGAAAGATTACCACTACCAAGTACACCTAAAAGATAAAAATGCTCACAAGATGTTAAGTTCTGTTCTCAGAAAGTCAGCACCTGAAGGCACATATTACAAGCATGATGTAATGGAGCACATGCTATCTTCAGGAGGGAATCAATACTATAAAGAAAATATATGGGCATACCGTTGCAAATTAGGTCTTAGAATAAGGAAATTCGCATCATTGCTGACAAAAGTAATGGTTAAATTAAAATTAGCATCATTGATTCCATCTTTTATAGCTAGATTTTCTTATGCTTCAGAAGAAATAATATTCCCTTCAATAAAATATGTAGGAGTAGAAAGAAAAACATTTTGCTTTATTCCTTGGGAAAGGAAAAATATTAAAGTCACTATCGAAGATATAGAACAACTTAGAAATCAGGACTCTCATTATTACTCGGTCAAACGAATAGAAAGAGATTACTACGATGAGGTAAGAGTTTTTATTAGAGAAAATATTGCTCAAGGTTATAAGCCTAAAGAACTTAAATAATATGTTCACTTCCACATGAAACCAAACCCATTTGCGCGTAAACTCTTCTCATCGTTTCTTATCAAAAATATCAGCTTAACGTTATGCCACACATTGTTTTATTCGAACCAGAAATACCACCAAATACTGGCAATATCATTCGTCTTTGTGCCAATACTGGCTTTGATTTGCATCTTATTCACCCTCTTGGCTTTACATGGGATGATAAACGCCTACGCCGTGCGGGATTGGACTATAGCGAGTTTGCCGATATCAAGCATCACCATGATTATTATGCTTTTTTGAAAAGTGAAGGGCTAAACCCGGATAATAACCAATCTGAAAGTGGGGCTCGCGTGTTTGCCTTAACCACTAAAGGTAAACCAAGCCACAGTAATGTCAGCTACCAACAAAATGACTATTTGATGTTTGGCCCTGAAACTCGCGGCTTACCACCTTATGTGCTCGATAACATGCCAATGGAGCAGAAAATTCGTATTCCTATGTTGGCAGATAGCCGCAGTATGAATTTATCCAACTCTGTAGCAGTGGTTGTGTTTGAAGCATGGAGGCAGTTGGGGTATTCAGGGGCGCTGCTAAAGGACTAGACTATAAAAGGAGCTCAGTTTGAGTTCCTTTAGTTTGAATCAATAAAAAAATGCTCTCCACCAATTAATGGGATCAACCTTGCGAGCACACCATCAAGAACCCCCTCATCAGCAACTACCCCAAACTTCATACTTCTATCTTTCCAAGATAGTGTTTGAATAAGGTTTGCCGCAGCAACACACGGAGTATCAAGATTATTTATCCCTACTTCTGTTATGTGCCCTCTAATGCTTGTGCTAATAGGACAACAAATTACCAAGCCTGATTTTTTATTATATTCCACACTGGATAAAACGAGTGCAGGCCGATATTTTCCTATTTCTTTTCCTTTCGTTGGGTCAAAATCTAACCAAATAATATCATTTCGCCTTGGTATATAACTTTTACTCATTCACCAATTTCCATATCATTAATTTGAGCAAGTTCATCTGAATGACTATTATATTCATTCATATTGTCAAGCAAATAAGCTTCAGAAAACATCCTTATCTTCTTTTTGGGAGAAAGAACCAAATTACCGTTATTAACAGAAATATCAAGACGTTGACCAACCTCAATACCTAATTGTTTTAAGATAGCTGATGGGATAACAATGCCCTGGCTATTTCCCCATTTTTTTATAGCAACGCTCATTTCTCTTACCCCATACTTATTTTTGAGTATATTAGTTTCTAAATGTATAAACATTGTATAACTTCATTGAGGTTAAAGCAAATTTTCGGTCAATTTATATACAGATGAGGGAAATCAAAAATGAAAACGATCGAACTAGAACCCTCACAACTCAAATCCCATCCCCATCTTCAAAACCCCAAATACTGCCATTAAAGTTTTGATCCATTTCTAAGGACGGTTTATCGCTGGTGGGTTTGCCGACAATACGTGCGGGAACCCCTGCCACTGTGGTATGCGGTGGAACTGGATGAAGCACGACTGAACCTGCGCCAATTTTTGCGCCGTGGCCAATTTCGATGTTACCGAGTATTTTTGCCCCTGCGCCAATCATCACTCCTTCCCTCACTTTCGGGTGGCGATCACCACAAGTTTTCCCGGTACCACCGAGTGTGACGGATTGTAGGATTGATACATCATTTTCCACAATAGCCGTTTCCCCAATCACGATGCCTGTTGCGTGGTCAAGCATGATGCCACAACCAATACGGGCGGCTGGGTGGATATCGACACCAAATGAAACAGAAATTTGATTTTGCAGGTAAACCGCCAGCGCTTGGCGGCCTTCTTTCCACAGCCAATTACCGATGCGATAGGCTTGCAAGGCGTGGAAACCTTTCAAATACAATAATGGAGTGGAATATTTATCAACGGCGGGGTCACGTAGGCGAACTGCGGCTAAATCCATTGCCGCAGAGAAAATCATGCCTTCATCATTGCGATAAGCTTCTTCAACAATTTCACGCACTTCAAGCGCTGGCATAATCGGCGAGCTCAGTTTATTGGCTAGCATATAGCTGAGTGCACTGCCTAAATTGTCGTGCTTTAACAATGTCGCGTTAAAAAAACTGGCGAGGAGTGGTTCGCAGTCCGCAAGAGACTTCGCTTCATCTTTAATGAAACCCCAAATTCTATCCAGTTCTTCACGCGACATAATCACTCACCTATCTATTTTTATTAATCATGCAGCTTTGGCATATCGGCAATTTCATCTTTCGTCGCACGCCCTAGTAGTGCTTGCGCCGCCTCTAACACATTTTTATGACGGTAAAGGATTTGATAAATTTGCTCAGTAATTGGCATTTCAACACCTGCCCGCTCAGCTAGTGCGCGGACTTCCTTGGTATTACGATAGCCTTCAACGACTTGGCCAATCTCTTTTTCTGCATCTTCAACGCTAACGCCATCACCTAGCATCATGCCAAAACGGCGGTTACGGGATTGGTTATCTGTACACGTTAACACAAGGTCACCTAAACCTGCCATCCCCATAAAAGTTGCAGGGTCTGCTCCCAAAGCTGCACCTAAGCGACTCATTTCAGCTAAACCGCGGGTAATCAATGCAGTACGTGCATTGGCACCAAAGCCCATGCCATCAGAAATACCGGCGCCAATAGCAATCACGTTTTTCACTGCACCGCCCAGTTGCACCCCAACCATATCCGGGTTTTTATAGACGCGAAAACTCTTGCCGCAATGGAATAACTTTTGTAAGTCATCACCAAATTGGCTATCGCTTGCGGCAACAGAAATTGCTGTTGGTAAACCTGCGGCAAGTTCTTTTGCAAACGTTGGGCCAGACAACACAGCCAGAGGAATTTCATTACCTAATACCTCACGTGCCACTTCTTGCAACAAACGGCCAGTATCCCTTTCTAAGCCTTTAGTCGCCCAAATAATACGGGAGTCTGCGCGTAAGTATGGCTGGATTTGTTTTAGTACATCACCAAAAACATGGCTCGGTACCACAATCAAGATATTGGGGCTCGCCTCAACGGCGCGTTTTAAGTCCGTTTCGAGAGATAAACTATCAGGAAAAGAAACGCCAGGCAAAAATGCCTGATTGCTACGATCTTGTTCTAGTTGATGAATGTGTTTTGGGTCATGGCCCCATAACACAACCTGATGTGCATTACGTGCAAGCGTAATGGCTAAAGCGGTGCCGTACGAGCCGGCACCGATCACTGTCATTGAAGCAGTATTCATTAAGCGTCCTGTTGAGCTTCTGAGTTCTGCGCTTGTTCACCTTGTTGCTGCTGTAAATAGTTCATGAACAGTGCATCAAAGTTAACTGGCGCTAAGTTCAATTGTGGGAATGTACCACGGCCCACTAAGCTAGTGATCGCTTCACGTGCATATGGGAACAGGATGTTCGGGCAATATGCACCTAAGCAATGTGCCATTTGAGTACCTTCAATACCTTCGATAGAGAAAACACCTGCTTGCTGAACTTCACACAGGAAAGCGGTTTCTTCACCTAAAGTTGCTGTCGTAGTGACGCGTAAAACAACTTCATAAACACCTTCAGACAGCTGAGTTGAAGAAGTATCTAAATCTAATTTGATTTCTGGCTGCCACTCGTGTTGAAAGATGTGTGGTGCGTTAGGTGCTTCAAATGAAACGTCTTTTGCATAAATGCGTTGAATTTGAAAAACCATTTCTGAGTTGTTTTGTTCTGACATAGTTTATGTACCTTTAACTTCCATATGAATTTTCCCTGTCATTCTTTGAGCTACAGGGG
>NZ_JAMPQC010000022.1:0-138675 GCF_028482225.1 Providencia sp. PROV130
TGTTCGCTGCATTACACTACCCAAGTCACATACTGCGAATATAACTTGGGAGCAAATACATGCTGGATAACTACTTCTTACCACGAGCTAGCGGAAGGTTTTCACCTGCCCAGCCAGAGATCCCTTCTTTCAGGACAAAGACTTTTTCAAAACCGTGTTGTGCCAGCTGTTCAGCAGGTTTACCTGATTCCATACCACTCGCAGAAACGATAATCACTGGTTTCTGTTTGTGTTTTTCTAATTCACCTAAATTATTCTCTTTAATTTCAGACGGTGTTAAGTTAATAGAATCAATAATGTGCCCTTTACGGAAATCATCGCGAGAACGTAAATCGACAACAACCGCCTCTTCTTTATTAATCAGTGTAATCGCTTGTGAACGAGCAATCACTTTCGTTTTAGAGAAAAGGCCTTTAAAGGTCATAACAACCACAGCAACTAATAGCGCTATCCAAACCAGACTCAATAACATGTTCCGGCTTACAAATTGCATGATTTCTTGGATCATGGGGGGCAATCACTCCCGTTAGTTAAAAACGAATATCAAAGGGTTCTGAGTATACCTTTGTGTTGAGCTAATTACAGCCAATTCCCGCAAACTAGCTTATTTTTTTTGCGCTAAGGCACGCAAAATTAACACCGTTCACTGAAAAATCGCTTTTCTGTTTCGAAGCGGTACGCAAATATTTTATCATAAACGTGCGAAACAGGTCTAAATCGTGCTTCAAATAGGCAGTGAATAAGAAAAAAGTATTGAATACTGGCTATACAAAATAAATCAGTGATAATAAAACTGTGTTATTTGACTTAATATAGTTCTGATTCAGGGCAAAAGTCCGAATTTATAAATGTTTTCAATACTATTTGTTAGACAGTGCTGGAAACCATCACTTGCAGATGAAATAATCAGTTATTGCATTTAATTGAGGTGATTTATCACGATGGCCAATACACATCATCGAATGAAAGTTTCATTTATTCGTCAGGCTATTAGCGCTCTCTTTGGGTTAGGGTTGCTTGTGCTCGCCCCAACACAAGCTGTGTTTGCCAACCAGATCACTGAAAATAAAGGGCAATTACATGATTTACTCAAAAGTATTGCTGAAAAAGAAAAAAGCGTAAAAGAACAACAAGCCAAGCGCTCAGCGCTGCTTGAGCAACTTAAACAACAAGAACAAAGTATTTCCGCCGCAGGGCGTAGCCTGCATGAAACTCAAAATCAGCTAAAACAATTAGATAAAGAAATTGTTTCCTTAAATAGCAATATCAAGCAGCTACAAACCAAAAAACAACAACAAGAAAAATTATTAGCTGACCAACTAGACGCTGCCTTCCGGTTAGGTAAACACCAAGGGTTAACCCTCATTTTCAAAGGTGAAGAAGGCCAACGAGAAGAACGCATTTTGGCCTATTACAGCTATTTAAATCAGGCGCGTGAAAAAAACATTGCTGCTTTAGAAGAAACCACGAAAGAGCTACAAGAACAAAAACAACTCGAACAAAAAAAACAAGCCGAACAAAAAACAACGCTGGCTCGCCAACAACAAGAAAAACGCAAGCTGGATAATGCACGCTCTTCGCGGCAAAAAACCTTAAACGCTCTTGAAAGTACATTAAAAGAAGACCAAAAAAATCTTGCTGTTCTAAAACAAAACGAAGCGAGATTACGCGACAAAATTGCTCGCGCCGAACGTGAAGCTAAGGCCAGAGCAGAGCGAGAGGCCAAAGAAGCCGCACGTATTCGCGCACAAGTCGCTGAAAAAGAACGTCAAGCCAAACAGAAAGGCTCAACCTATAAACCGTCAGAGAGCGAACGTTCACTGATGTCTCGTACTGGCGGTTTAGGGCGCCCTGCTGGGCAAGCTATTTGGCCAGTTCGCGGCTCATTGCTCCATAACTATGGTGATGTCATTTCCAGCGAACTGCGTTGGAAAGGCATGGTTATCGCCGCTAATGAAGGAACGCAAGTCAAGGCCATCGCCGATGGGCGCGTGTTACTGGCTGACTGGTTACAAGGCTATGGGCTCGTTGTCGTCGTTGAACACGGTAAAGGGGATATGAGCCTGTATGGTTATAACCAAAGTGCCTTAGTGAATGTTGGCCAAGAGGTTAGAGCAGGCCAACCTATCGCCTTAGTGGGTAGCAGTGGCGGCCAAGAACGTCCGGCCCTCTATTTTGAAATTCGCAGACAAGGTAAAACCGTGAACCCTCGTCCATGGTTAGGACGATAAATTTTAAATTCAATTAATTAGGATAACGTTATGTTGAAGCACCTACCCTTTCGGCCACTCATTCTCTTCTCATTATTAATGATGTGTCTACCGGTGAGTGCTGCAAAATTAGCGATTGTGATTGACGATTTCGGATATCGCGTCAAGGAAGATAACCAAATTTTAGCCTTACCCCCAGCGGTGACTATTGCCATTTTGCCAAGCTCTCCTCATGGTCGTGAAGTCGCAGAAAAAGCGCACCAGCAAGGACGCGATATTCTTATCCATATGCCAATGAAACCATTGAGCAAGCAACCATTAGAGAAAGACACATTAGCCCCATCGATGAGTGCAGAGGAAATTGACCGTATTATTAAGAATGCGATAAGCCGGGTTCCCTATGCAAAAGGCATGAATAACCACATGGGAAGTGAGATGACGTCTAACTTGGCAGGAATGCGCCATGTGATGCACAGCCTGTCAAAATCAAACTTATTTTTCCTCGATAGCGTGACTATTGGCAATACCCAAGCAGGTAATGCCGCCAAGGAATACGGCGTTCCCACGTTACGTCGCCATATTTTTATTGATAACCACCAATCGGAAGAAGAAACGCGCACTCAGTTGAATAAAGCCGTTGCTTATGCACGTAAACACGGCAGTGCGGTTGCCATTGGCCATCCGCACCCATCTACCGTTCGGACCTTGCAAAAATACCTTGCCCAACTTCCTGCTGATGTTGAATTAGTTGCCGTTAGTGCTCTGCTGAGCCCTCAATCTAAAACTAAACAACCAACATCGTTAAGAATGTTATCTGAGGAAGCGAAGAAGGCACAGCCTCAGTCCGAACAATCAATGCAAAATGAAATAAAAACAGCGCCAATCGAAGAAGCTGTTATTGGGCAACCTGAGACCGTTAGCCAACCAGAAAATGTAATTATTCCGCAAGAGCTTGGTATATGTGAGTTTACATTACCAACCTCTAAGAGACAGGGAATTGATTTTATTATGTTTGTTGTTGAGAGTATTTATAACGATAAGGCTTTACAACCCCTGCTGGTTTCGGGCGATAAAGCGCAAAAACGCCCGCTTTTCAAGCAACAGCAGTAAGCCATTTGTATTCCCCCTTCTTAGTGCAAAAGCCAAGAAGGGGACTGGATATGATAAAAATTTAATCCCAGTTTAAAATCACTTTACCAGATTGGCCTGAACGCATGATATCAAAGCCTCTTTGGAACTCATCAATGGGGAATTGATGAGTGATAATTGGTGATAAATCTAAACCAGATTGAATGAGTGTCGCCATTTTGTACCATGTTTCGAACATTTCTCGGCCGTAGATCCCTTTAATAAATAACCCTTTAAAGATCACTTGGCTCCAATCCGTTGCCATTGAGGCAGGCGGAATCCCTAATAGGGCGATTCTGCCACCGTGGTTCATGGTGTCTAACATGGTCTGAAAAGCGGCTCGCGCACCAGAAACTTCTAATGCAACATCAAAACCTTCTTTCATTCCCAATTCGTTCATCACGTCTTTTAAATTTTCACGACTGACGTTCACGGCACGGGAAACCCCCATTTTTTTCGCGAGTTCAAGTCGATAATCATTCACATCCGTGATAACAACATGGCGTGCTCCCACATGTCGGCACACTGCGGCTGCCATGATACCAATAGGCCCAGCGCCGGAAACCAGCACATCTTCCCCCACTAAATCAAAAGAAAGTGCCGTATGAACTGCATTACCAAATGGGTCAAAAATCGCCGCTATTTCATCAGGAATGTTATCGGGAATTTTAAAAGCATTAAATGCGGGGATCACCAAATATTCAGCAAAACACCCTTCTCGGTTAACCCCAACTCCAATTGTATTGCGGCAAAGATGGGTACGCCCGCCGCGACAATTTCGACAATGGCCACAAGTAATATGCCCTTCCCCTGACACTCGGTCACCAATTTTAAAGCCTTTGACTTCCTGCCCAATTGCAACAATTTCCCCTATATACTCATGACCGACAACCATTGGGACAGGAATAGTTTTTTGTGACCATTCATCCCAGTTATAGATATGTACATCCGTACCACAAATTGCCGTTTTGCGAATTTTGATCATCACATCATTGTGCCCGAGTTCCGGTTTCGGAACATCCGTCATCCATATACCTGGTTCAGCTTTCAGTTTGGACAGTGCTTTCATAAAAGACCTTTTATTTGATTATTTTTAGTTTTCTACCAATGCGGGTGAATGCATCAACAGCGTGTAAAATATCCTCCTCACTATGCGCTGCAGACATTTGAGTGCGAATACGTGCCAGACCTTGCGGCACAACAGGATAGAAAAAGCCCGTGACATAAATACCTTCATCAAGTAGCTCTTTTGCAAAAATTTGGGCGAGTTTAGCTTCGCCTAACATGACTGGGATGATGGCATGGTCTGCTCCAGCCAAGCTGAAACCCGCTGCTGTCATTTTTTCCCTAAATAACACAGCATTACGCCATAACTTCTCACGTAATGAGTGACCTTCTTTCATCATATCGATCACTTTGATAGATGCGGCTACAATTGCAGGAGCGAGTGAGTTCGAAAATAAATAAGGTCGAGAACGCTGACGCAGCCATTCAACAACCTCTTTTTTCGCTGCCGTATAACCACCAGATGCACCGCCAAGGGCTTTACCTAATGTCCCCGTGATAATATCAATACGCCCCATCACATCGCAGTACTCATGGCTACCACGGCCATTTTCCCCAACAAAACCAACAGCATGTGAATCATCCACCATCACCAATGCTTGGTATTCGTCGGCAAGGTCACAAATGGATTTTAAATCCGCGATGACACCATCCATCGAGAACACACCATCTGTGGCAATCAAAATATGGCGAGCCCCTGCCGTTTTGGCTTCCTCTAAACGTGCTTTTAATTCCACCATATTATTATTGCTGTAACGGTAACGTTTAGCCTTGCTTAACCTAACCCCATCAATAATTGACGCATGATTTAATGCATCTGAAATAATGGCATCTTCAGGGCCTAACAACGTTTCGAACAACCCTCCGTTCGCATCAAAACAGGAAGAGTAAAGAATGGCATCTTCCATCCCAAGAAAGTCAGCAATTTTGCTTTCTAGTACTTTGTGGCTATCTTGAGTCCCGCAAATAAACCTTACCGATGCCATGCCAAAGCCATGGCTATCCATTCCTTGCTTTGCTGCCTCAATCAATGCCGGATGGTTTGCAAGCCCTAGGTAATTGTTAGCACAGAAATTAATAACCCGTTGACCGCCAACAATTTCAATGTCAGCATCTTGTGACGAAGTAATAATGCGTTCATTTTTGAATAACCCGTCGGCTTCAATTTGCACCAATTGCTCTTGGATCTGCTGATAAAATCTTTCTGACATGATTTCTTCCTGTGAAGTGGCTATTAATAGAGTTTAATAATAGTCTCTACAAGTGGCGATATTCACAGCATAAATAAGTCAAGTTTGCTGCCAAGATCACGATATTTCCCTTGTTCTCATTTAAGTGTCAGCTCAATTCTCTTCTATCAATGCTACCGTCTGCGCCAAGAGATGTTATTATAGTCACCAATTACGATTCTATTTTCTTAACCCATTTGAGGTATACCCAATGATCATAGTCACTGGCGGAGCTGGTTTTATTGGTAGCAATATTATTAAAGCCCTAAATGCAATCGGCCGTACAGATATCCTAGTCGTTGATAATCTGAAAGACGGGACTAAATTCGCTAACCTTGTTGACCTTGATATTGCGGATTATGCAGATAAAGAAGATTTTATTGGCAGTATCATTGCGGGTGACGATTTCGGTGATGTCGATGCGGTATTCCATGAAGGTGCTTGCTCGTCAACCACGGAGTGGGATGGCAAGTATATGATGGACAATAACTATCAGTATTCGAAAGAGTTACTACACTATTGTTTAGATCGCGAAATCCCATTCTTGTATGCTTCTTCTGCAGCAACCTATGGTGGTCGTAGCGATAACTTTATTGAAGAGCGCCAATTCGAAAAACCATTAAATGTCTATGGTTATTCGAAATTCCAATTTGACCAATATGTGCGTGAAATCCTGCCAGAAACTAACTCACAAGTCTGTGGTTTCCGCTATTTCAATGTCTATGGGCCAAATGAAGACCATAAAGGCAGCATGGCAAGCGTTGCTTATCATTTAAATAAACAAATTAATGAAGGGCAAAGTCCAAAACTGTTCGAAGGGAGCGATACTTTCCGCCGTGATTTTATTTATGTGGGTGATGTGGCCGCGGTAAACTTATGGTTCTGGGAAAATAATGTCTCAGGTATTTTTAACTGCGGAACAGGGCGTGCGGAATCTTTCCAAGCCGTTGCTGATGCAGTCACTGAATTTCATAAAGATAAAAATGTGGCCATCGAATACATTGAATTCCCTGAAAAATTAAAAGGTCGCTACCAAAGCTTCACACAAGCTGACCTCACTAAGCTACGTGCCGCCGGCTATACTGCCCCCTTTAAAACGGTTGCAGAAGGTGTCACCGAATATATGCATTTGCTCAATAAAGACGCATAACGCTTATTTCTGAAGAATCATTTATGAAAATATTGGTGATCGGCCCCTCATGGGTAGGGGATATGATGATGTCACAAAGCCTTTATCGTACGATCAAGGCCTTACATCCCCATGCACAGATTGATGTGATGGCACCACAATGGTGCCGTCCTTTACTCGCCAAAATGCCCGAGGTTAACGAAGCCATTCCTATGCCTCTCGGACATGGTGCTTTGGAAATTGGGGAACGTCGTCGATTAGGTAAGAGTTTGCGGGCAAATGGCTATGATCAAGCTATTGTGTTACCAAATTCCTTAAAGTCTGCATTTGTGCCTTTCTTTGCAAAAATCCCTAAAAGAACGGGATGGCGTGGAGAAATGCGCTATGGCCTACTCAATGATATTCGTCCACTAAATAAAGAAGCTTTTCCTTTAATGGTGCAGAGATATGTTGCTCTTGCTTATGATAAGCAAACTATTAAATCAGCTTCCGATATTCCGACACCCATTTTACCGCCTAAACTAGTGACGGTGCCGCAAGAAGTTACTAACACCCTGCAAACTTTTGGGGTTGATGGTTCTCGCCCTATTATTGGTTTTTGCCCAGGCGCAGAGTTCGGCCCCGCCAAACGTTGGCCTCACTATCACTACTCCTCTCTTGCTCAAACACTGATTAGCCAAAAAGGCTATCAAGTACTGCTATTTGGTTCACAAAAAGACCACGAGGCAGGTGAAGCCATCCGTTTAGAGCTGACCGATGATGCGAAATTACATTGCCATAATTTTTCAGGAAAAACATCTTTAGAACAAGCCGTTAATCTAATTGATGCCTGTACTGCAGTTGTCAGTAATGACTCTGGTTTGATGCATGTCGCGGCAGCGCTAGGTAAACCGCTTGTCGCCCTGTATGGCCCAAGTAGCCCTGATTTTACCCCGCCATTATCAGATAAAGCAGAAGTAATCCGCCTAATTACGGGGTATCACAAAGTGCGTAAAGGTGACGGTGAAAGTGGTTATCACCAAAGTTTAATTGATATCCAACCTCAATTAGTTATCGATGCGTTAGCTCGGTTAAATATAGGTATTGAATGATGAGAGTATTATTAGTCAAGACATCTTCAATGGGAGATGTTTTACACTCATTACCTGCACTGACCGATGCACAGCAAGCCATATCGGGTATTCAATTCGATTGGGTCGTTGAGGAAGGCTTTGCGCAAATTCCAACATGGCACAGCGCTATTAACCGAGTGATCCCTGTGGCCATTCGCCGCTGGCGAAAAAATTGGTTTTCTGCGCCGATCAGAGCCGAACGTGCTGAATTTCGCAAGAAATTACAAGCAACACATTATGATGCTGTCATTGATGCACAAGGGTTATTAAAGAGCGCTTTTCTTGTCACCCGCTTAGCGCATGGCGATAAACATGGCTATGACCGCCATAGTATTCGCGAACCATTAGCCAGCTTCTTTTATGACCATCGTTATGCAATCAGCAAACAACAACATGCCGTTGAACGTATTCGCCAGTTATTTGCCAAAAGCCTTGGTTACACTTGCCCAACACAACAAGGCGATTACGCGATTGCTCGACACTTTTTACAGTCAGCAGAAGAGCATCAAAGCCCTTATGTCATTTTTTTGCATTCAACTACCCGTGATGATAAACATTGGCCTGAAGAAAATTGGCGAGAACTTATTGGACTGATGGCTGAAAGTGGTATCAAAATTAAATTGCCCTGGGGAGCACCTCATGAGCAGCAACGAGCAGAACGATTAGCAAAAGGCTTTGATTTTGTTGAGGTCTTACCTAAACTCACATTAGCTGAAGTTGCAAAGCAAATTGCAAACGCTAAAGCGGTGGTTTCTGTCGATACTGGGCTTAGCCATTTAACAGCGGCACTTGATAAACCTAATTTTACCCTGTTTGGGCCTACTGACCCCGGCTTGATTGGGGGATATGGGCAAGGGCAGCATAAAATTAGGTCAGTTGATAATTCGATGGCAAGTATTAGAGCTGACGAAGTTTATCGGCACCTGGTTAACAAGATAAAGTAAACGGTTAACTTTTGAATATAAAGTAACCGTTTATTTATACCAGCTTACTATGCCCTATTTCATATTTTCCGGCGCAATAAACCCAAAGCACATGGTTTCAGGGGCGGCATCCGGTTCAGAACGATAAATCACATCTTCTTTTTCTATCGTAAACTGCGGCCAGAACTTACGCACCTTGGCAAAGTTTTCATGGGCGCAATCATCGTATTTCTTGCCCAGCAATAATGCACCATGTTGACGAATTTCGGCTTCAGTAATATCCCGGTTGTACACATTTGGCGGCATATGTTTTTCCATTGACCAAGGTTGGATCACATGCGGCCTATCTTTCCCATAAATAATAAACCATTGATATTGGTTATCTTCGCCGCCAACATATTTAACCGGTGTGCCATAGCGCTGGTACCAACGTTGTTCCCCGTCTGCTATCAAGGTTTTTACGCCAATAAATTTTTGCCCTGCTCCACGGATATTCGCAGCCTGAACCGTGATATAACCAACCACTACTAAAACACCAAAAATGGCAAAACCAACTAATGACTTCTTAAACGGTTTTCTTGGCATCACGGTTATTGAGCCAACAAATAAAGGCGCACTAATAGCCATAAATGGCTGCAACCATTCAGTTATTCGACCACCATCGTGGAAAGAGAACCAGCCGTATATCACAACCAGTGGAAAAAGAAGAATAAAGTTAGCCATGCGGTTAGGCAACGCTTTAGGCCACCCTAATTTTCCACCACTGCAATAAACAATAATCGCAGCAATCACTAACGGATAAAACACGCTAAGTGCGGCTTGTGTGGTGTGAAGATTAAACCCAGGGTCGATTTGTGAATCTACCCATTTGAAAGCCGAAAAATCCGTTGCCATCAACCAAAAGAAATTTGGCAATACCAAAGCAAACCACAAAACTATCGCTAGGTAAAAAACAGGATGACGATAGCTTTGGCGAACTTGTTTTACAAATAGGGTCAATAAGAAAACAGACCCAACTAGCGCCAAGGTTGAGTATTTACCCATAGTTGCAAGACCCGCAAATAAGGCAAATGGTAACCACCATGCTGGGTTATCATCAACAGCACGTAAAAAGAAATAAATAACCCAAGGCCATAATGTCACTAAAATATAGTTATCATTATAAGGAATGATATCGAAATTAATGACACCAGATAAATTCAACATTAGCATTGCAAACCAAGCGAAATCACGACGCCCAGTCAAACGAAAAGCTAGCTTCCATACCCCAAGTAAGCCAAATGCAATACCCACAAAATGGCTAAAATACCAATAAAAGCTGTAGGAGATATCAAGATAAATTGCAGGCCACATCATCACGCCAACAAACCATGGGTTTTTAGGTGATCCCCACTCTCCATTCATTCCCCAGTTCACTGCTTCTACTGTGTCATAAGGTACGGTTGGGTCGAAATAAAAACTCGCTAAGATCCAAACGATGGCATAGCTTATGACCCATAAATAAACATATTTATTTGAAATTGATTGATTAGTGGCTGGCATATAGTCTTAGAAAGATAAGCAAAAGTTCCAACATTCCATTTGGATACTACCCTTATAGTAATAAACCAAATCGAATGACTCTATAATAAACGACGCAGTCTACTATAGTTTAAATGCAATACTAGGATGTGCCATAAAATATTCGCAATTCATTGCTGTAATGTTCAAGTTAATACTCAAAAAAAGACATTACTTAGCTTTATTGCTCTCTCGGAGGTAAATAGGGTTGCAACAGTTTTAATAATCGTTGAAGAGCACCTTGGTTCTCATGAAGAACCTCGGCGGCATGACGCCCATAATATAACCGGTAATCTTCATCAGAAAGTAAACTGGTCACGGCTTGGACCATTGATTCACTGTCTGTCACCGTAATTAAGCCATCTGCTTGAGTTAATTTTCCACAAATATCTTTGAAATTAAATGTGTGAGGCCCCATTAACACGGGTAGCGCATGAGCAGCCGCTTCGAGCGGGTTGTGCCCCCCAGTTTCGACCAAGCTTCCCCCGACAAAAGCAATGTCTGCAATTCCATATAACAGCATCAGTTCACCCATGGTATCACCAATCACCACTTGAACATCTGCGGACGGAATCGTATTCGCACTGCGACGAATAAAGGTTAAACCGGCTTTTTGAGTTAGTTCTTCTGCTTTGGCAAAGCGTTCTGGATGGCGAGGGACTAAAATTAACAATAAATCAGGAAAACGAGATAATAATTTTTGATGTGTTTCTAAGACAATCGCTTCTTCACCCTCGTGAGTACTGGTCGCTATCCAAACGGGGCGATGCGCCGCCCATTGGCGCCGTAAAGTTATTGCCCTAACAGCTAATTCAGGCGTCACAGAGATATCAAACTTCAGGCTCCCCGTGACACTCAATTGCATTCGCCGCAACCCTAATTGAACGAAACGTTCACCATCTTCCTGATGCTGTGCTGCGACCATAGTGACATTACGAAGCATTCGTTTCACAAAGCTACCCAGCTTTTGATACCCTGCAGCAGAACGCTCAGAAAGTCTTGCATTTGCAATAACCAATGGAATTTTACGTTTATGCAATTGGTTAATCATGTTTGGCCATAGCTCAGTTTCCATTATGATCACAAGTTTTGGGTCAACTTGTTTCAGGAAGCGGTGCATTGAGCCAGGAAGGTCATAGGGTAAATAAACGTGGTCGACGTCGTCACCAAATGCAGAAAGCACACGCTCTGAGCCTGTTGGCGTCATCGTGGTTACTGTTATTGGCAAAGACGGATAATGATGGCGAAGTGCGCGGACTAGTGGAACGGCTGCGAGGGTTTCCCCGACAGAAACTGAATGTAATAAAATGCCTTGAGGTTTTACTTTTCCCGCACAAAAGCCGTATCGCTCACCCCAGCGTTTACGATACGCAGGCGCTTTACGGCTGCGCAGCAATAGGCGAACCCATATAAATGGTTGGATAAGATAAAGAAGTACCTGATATAGACGCAGCAATAACATTCGATCTGATTCACTTACCAAAATTGGCGCTATCTTATCATAAAGCGCAAATAAAAGTGTGTAGAATATGCACCTAAAAATAGCAGTAAAATCTCATCTACAGTTGCAACCCTACTAGATAGCCGATACTGTTAACGCTTATTCATGCTATTTTTTCGAATAGATAATACAAACAACGAGATACTATCATCATGATACACAAGGCTATTTACCCTGGTACGTTCGACCCAGTAACATCAGGACATGTTGATATTGTTACCCGAGCAGCAGCAATGTTTGACCATATCCTGTTGGCTATTGCTAATAGCCAACGAAAAAACCCGATGTTTTCCCTTGATGAGCGCGTCGCCCTTGCGAAAGAAGTGACATCTCACCTTGATAATGTTGAAGTTGTTGGGTTTTCTGAGCTTATGGCTAATTTTGCGCAAAAAAATGGCGCCAATATTCTTATTCGTGGAGTTCGTTCTGTAGCTGATTTCGAATATGAGTGGCAGTTAGCAAATATGAACCGGCACTTTGTTCCTGACTTGGAAACCGTATTTTTATTACCATCGCAAAGTTTATCCTTTGTTTCTTCTTCATTAATCAAGGATGTTGCACTTCACGATGGTGATATTTCGTCTTTCCTACCCCCAGTGGTTGCTGAGGCAATGCTAAAGAAACTCAATAAAAAATAGCTAGATCTCGCTATTTTTGACATTGCGGACAAAAGAAGGTGCTACGTTGCCCCTGTTTAATGCTTTCTATTGGCGTGCCACACATTGAGCAAGGTTCACCCTTTTTTCCATAAACAAACAGTTCTTGGGCAAAGTAGCCCGGTTTACCATCCGACTGTAAAAAATCTTTTAGTGTCGTACCACCTTGTTCAATAGAGCGCTGTAACACCTTTTTGATCTGCAACACTAGTTCAGTAATTTCAGTTAACGTTAAGGTATTTGTAATTTTTTCAGGTGATATTTTTGTCGCAAATAATGCTTCATTAGCATAAATATTACCCACACCAACAACCACTTTGTTATCCATTAACCATGGCTTAACGGCCACTTTTTTCTTTTGCGCTAATTCATAAAGATATTGCGGGTTAAAGGCGTCTGATAATGGCTCAGGCCCTAAGTGTGCAAGTACCGAACTGTTTTCTAAATCATCACACCAGAGCCAAGCGCCAAACCGGCGAGGATCCGTATAGCGCAAAACCTTACCGTCTCGCATGACTAAATCCACATGGTCATGCTTTTCTTCAGGCAATTCTTCGGTCAGAATACGCACACTACCAGACATTCCCAAGTGAACAATAATCCAACCTTTTTGCAATTCAATCAGCAAATATTTGGCTCGACGTTGGACACTTAAAACCGCTTCATCTGATAAACTTTTAATTTGTTCACTAACCGGCCAACGTAAACGACCGTTACGCACAATGGCGTAAGAGATTGTATTACCAACTAAATGTGGCTCTATCCCACGACGACTGGTTTCAACTTCGGGTAGTTCTGGCATTATCTATTCCCAGCTATTTATGCTACTCATAATAAATTTATGTTACTAAACCACGGCTATGTTATAAATTCAAATATAATGCAGACTGGCTGATAACACATTTGTATCATCACCAATAGGAACAAATGATAAGATACGTATTTACATTTAAGCACCTTTCCATCAATATAATTGATATTTGACCATAGCACTAAGTTTAAAAACTGGTATGTTTTTTATGACAAATATTAAGTTATCTATCGTTGTACCCTGCTATAACTCAGAAAAATATATTGAGGCATGTTTGGCCTCTGTATTATCATTTATGGATAACAGCGTTGAATTAATAATTATTAATGATGGTTCAACGGATAGTAGCGAAAATATCATTCATAATATATTACATAAATATGATAATAAGAATATTCACTACATTAAAAGAGAAAATGGCGGGTTATCTAAAGCCAGAAATCACGGTATCTCTGTTGCTTCTGGTGAATATATTGCATTTTTAGATGCAGATGACTATTTTGATGACAATTTTTATCAAAATATATCCCCCATTATCTCACACTCGATTTATGATATTATTGAATTTGATACTGTAAAGTTCGAAGATAGCGAGCCATCTAAAACAAAAATCATTTCAACCACTCACTATTGTGGGGCAACAACAATAGACTGTGTTCAAGACTTATACCCCGTCTTCAAAAATAAAAAATGGTTTGCTTGGTCTAGAATATATAAAAGTGATTTATTTAAACTCATTGGCATACACTATCCTGATAGAGTTCTCTATGAAGATATGGCAACAACCCCAAAGCTTTACCTAAAAAGCAAAAATATTTATAGCATTAACAAAACATTAATTCATTATCGTGTTAATGAAACTAGTATTACCCAAACGTTTAGGCGAAGTGATATTAATAGCCTCATTTATGTAATGGCAGAGCTTTCCTTTATTGCGCTTATTTATGGTGATGAAGTAACGAAAATGTTGAGCAAAACACTGTCCGAAACGTTACACTTACTGAAAAAATCTATCTCCAGAAATACAGCAGCACCTCTTACTCATGAAGAGATATACCAAATAAAACAAGCAACGTGTATTTTCAAAAAATATTTAAAATTAAAAGATAGACTTCAATTAGCTTTTTTAAAACAATATTGTCAGTTTCGTACCAAAAATAGGTAATGTCGTGAAAAATAACAGTTATGTCGTGTCTCAATTCCCTTTTTTACTACTTTTTCTAGTTATACTAGGGATGTTTACTAATGATACTCAAGGGGTATTGAATGTTTCCGCGGTCATATTGCTACTATATACTATCTACACCGCTGTCAAAAATAAAATCAACCCTTGGCATGACATACTCACTATCGTTAAAACTCGGAAAATGTTGTTTCTCTTTGGTGCCTGGGGGTTATTTTGTGCACTATTTTTCACATATGCTGATTTTACATTAGCCGCATTAAAAGCTTTTTTTGATGACTGGCGTTACGTCGTTATTATTTCTTTATTCTTAGTCGTTTTCAAAAGCGAATTGCCAAAATCAAGTAAAACGATTACCTATGCTCTGATCTGTACCCTCGCTTTCACCTTATTTATTATCCCAATATTAAAACAGTTTAAAGATAGTGATTTACCTTTATATCTACAGCTTAGATATGGTTTTGCACACTATATGTCGTTGCTATTTCCATTTACATTCAGTGCATTTTTTCTATTTAAAACGAAATTTTTAAGAACGCTGATGTTATTTTTATCAATCTTAGCATTTTTATTTTTGCTATATACAGGCAGTCGTGGTGGTATACTTGCTGTCGTTATTGAATCTTTTTTTATCCTATTACTATTGTCATCTAATTATAAGAATTTAATTATCAATAGCTTTAGACTGGGTATTTTAGCTATATCAATTATATTGGTATCATACTATACCTTACCCCAAGTTAAGAATAAGATCGATCAAACTATTTACTCTAATAATATCACATCAGGTAGAGATAAAATTATCACTACCCGACTCCCTATTTTCATGAATGAAAATAAAATAAAACTCGTTGGAATCGGTTATGGTTCTGTAGCATACAGCCAATATTTGCTTGATAATAATGCAGAAAAAAAGATTGGACGTTACTCTGAGAAAAAAAAGATATATGTATATCATAATGATGACCCTTTTTTCTTAAATATCACTTACAATATCGGTTTTATAGGGTTAGCCTTATTCCTAATCGCATTTTTTATTAACATGAAAGATTTATTCAAAGATATTAGGATAGAAAAAAATATACTTAATGTAGGTATATTTGTATCATCTATTGGTTATTTTTTAGTTTACTGCTTGTTTGAGTTTATTTTTATCGATATCTTCATCTTGTATAATATATTAACTGCTATTTTGATTAAAAAAGTATTATCTAGATAGTATGAAGCCTCGTATTCTGAACAATTACGAGGCTTTATCAATACGGTATTACAGATTATTTAATGATTTTTTTCACTAAATATTTTATTGTGGTAACTATAAACCCGATATAGTCGCCATTTTTTCTTAAATGTGATTTTTTACGAGATAATTGTTTATACCCTTCAGGTTTCATTAATGGTACATTTTTCCATGGAGAATGAGCTCTAGCTACTTCAAAAAAAGCATATTCTTGGTAAAAATTAGCCCATTCATGAAATGGTTTGGTTAAGCCAACAAAATGAATAAAGACGACTTCATCTGGTATTTTGGTAATATGCCCTTTACTAGTAATATACCAATCAAGCGAGAACATGAAATTAAAGTTTTCACTAATATTGACAAGCTTATTATTTAGTAAAATATTCAATGCATCTTGATCAGGATGTGTAAAGTCATTTTCACTTACCAATTCAATAACACGATTAGGAATATTATTTTCCGCCATCCGTTTAATTGACATATACAGAAATCCGGAATTAAAATATTTATCCATATCCATTGGTAGTGTTTTTTTATCGCTAATAAATTTATCCTTTACTGCATACAAGAAAACATCATTATTAAATTCTAATTCTTTTAAAGAAGATAAATTTCCTTTACAAATAATATCTGCATCTAAATAAAGAAGTTTGTCAATTTTTGTCGATAAAAACGAGATAATTACTAATCTAAAATAAATTGCATGACTCCAAGCTTGCGAAGGAAGTGGCAACTT
The DNA here is from genome assembly GCF_028482225.1 of Providencia sp. PROV130. Lineage (NCBI taxonomy): Bacteria > Pseudomonadati > Pseudomonadota > Gammaproteobacteria > Enterobacterales > Morganellaceae > Providencia > Providencia sp. PROV130. Next base: position 16,484 of record NZ_JAMPQC010000022.1, read on the forward strand.
TTTAAACTTTTCGTTATCTATTAAGTAAATAGTGATTTTATGTTGGCTATTTGCAACTAGTCCACGAAAAAGATTTTCATCTTTTAAATTATCGACAAAGATATGAAAATGGAAATGAGTATCCTGATTATTAATCATCACCGATGAAATCGACGTTCCTACTCCATAGAGAAATTTATCATCAACACCATACGCTATATGAAAATAGTTGTCTTCACTCACATCATTTTCATTAATCTTAATTTGAGTTCTGATCATTTCGTGGTTTATCATTTTTCGTTTTCCTTTACCAACTTCAATCATCTAAATGATAAGTAATAGTTTTATATTCATGTAACCCATACACTAGTTATAAACGATACTTTTCACTTCTTTTTTCGATTCGTTTAGCCTTGTAGCCCGCTTTGTGGATTAAACGTTTTTCCTGTTGCAAAATAACTCGCAGCGATAAACCAAAATAGATTTTCATAAAACGAAGAATATCACGCTGAGTAAGCCCAATATTTAATGATGAGTAATATAAACCAATTAAATCTTTATCGCGCCAACGGGTTGGAACCGAATTTCTGAGTTGTGCTCGGTGCAAATCAATTACTGATATTTTTAACTGTTCTTCATTTCCCGTAAATGGCAAATGCAGTAAAAAATGGCAAATATAACAATCACGATGGTTAATACCCGTTGCGTGCATTTTGCGCACCATCTTCGCAACTCGACGAATAATCATTTGTTTGGTACTAAAAGTTGGCGGGTTATCTAGCCAATTTGCACAATAATCTTCCAAACTCACCGTCGGAGTCAAATCTTCAGTAATAATAAAGGAGTGGCGACGAAGAGGGTTAATCCCTTTTTGCCCAAAAGCTCGACCATTCATCGTGTCAACTCCCACTTGAGTCAGCTGATGAATAGCATTCCACTCTCTGTCAGCGCCTAATACCGGCAACCGAAAAGAAAATAGATTTTTAAGAACTTCCTTTAGTGTCGTCCCATAATGAATTTTCACAAAATAACTGCGCCCCTCAAGTTCAAAACGCAGAGTTTTACGCGATTCTAACGCACGAAAAACTTCACCTTGTAGCTTATCCGCCTCGATAAATGGATCTTTATTCTTCCACAATTCACTGAAAGGGGGTTTTAACTCAATCATTCGCTTCCCCTAAAATAATATCTGCGGCTTTTTCTGGTAAACTATACAAATCTTCTGTATCAGCAAAATATCGCGCATTACTTGCCCATTGTGCTAATTGAGCCGGATTTTTTAAACTATCTTTTAGAGCCAAGTTCAGAACCGTTTGTTCAAAGGGCTCATTTACCACAATACCGCATTTGGCTTGGCTAATAAATGAAGCATATCCACACACTTCTGTGACAATAATCGGTAAACCCGCGGTAATTGCCTCTAATAACACAATACCCGCAGCTTCTTGATAAGCCGGATGCATTAATATATCGGCTGCAGCCATTAATTCTGCAATATCATTACGTCCACTAAAGAAAGAGACTTGTGAGCCGATTCCTAACGTTTTCGCTAACTGTTGGTATTTCACCGGTTTATCTTGGCCGACTACCATCAATAGCGTGTTTTTCTTAATGTCATCGGGCAATGCCGCAATGGCTTTTATGGTACGGTCAACACCTTTACGTTTGAAGTCAGAGCCCACCTGCAATACTAAAAATGCAGATTCAGCTATTTGATTTTTTTCACGATAAACTTTTTTAGCATCTGCAATTTGTTTATCATACTTTCTATCTTGGGCAATGCCGGGAGGCAGCATATGAAAACGTCCTTCTTCAGTTCCATAATGCTTTTTGAAATGACGAATTTGATGTGGCGTTAACATGAGTAATTGTGTCGGTTTTCCCACTGCAAAAACAGCTTTTTCAAATGCGGCATAGTGTTTGTAACGAGGCGTCAGCTTATAAAAAAAACCTTTTTCTTCAGCGACTTTCTGGGCATAGCAGACATCTGCTGCATAATACACATCCAGCCCTGGCATTTTATTGAAACCAATTACCCGCTCAGCAGGATGCTGCTTTAAATGTGCCAACACCCAGTCACAATATTGTGCATTTCGCCCATGATTCGTTTTTGATGTCACCGGCACGATAATAATTTCAAAGCCGCTAGGCTTATCACCATCCCATGATTGGGTATAGACACGTACTTGATGCCCACGTGATTGGCATTCCGTTGCAATACGTAGAAAATCCCGCTGTAACCCACCAAACGGAAAGTATTTATATAAGCAAAATGCCAGATTCATGTTAATACCTTGTCATCATAGAGCGAATATTCATCGGCAATATTTTCTCGGTGGCTTTAATTACATCGGATGCAGGGACAATAGATAAATACTTTTTACTGCGGTCAAGTTCATCTCGCGGAGGCATAGGTTCATAGTCTCCGGCCCAGAATTGCACACTATTATCGCTCCAAGGCCGCCAAAAAATATGATTTGTCGCACCGAAAAGACACACAATTGGTGTTTTGACTGCAGCAGCAATGTGCATCGGTGCTGAATCAACACCGATGAATAAAGCGGCATGAGCAATCAGTGCGCCTAACTCTGGAAATGAAGTCTTTCCTGCAAGCTCAGTAACAGGCGTTGTTTGGCAGCCATTTGCAATATCACTGATACATTCTAAATCTTCTTTACTCGGCCCCGAAGTTAAAACTACTTGATAACCACGAGACTGCAATGCATCAATGACCGCTGAAAACTTTTCATTATCCCAACACTTAAAAGCTTGGCGCGCTGTTGGTTGAATAACGACATAGCTGCTATGGACACCTAAGCTTAGTAACCTTTCATCAATATTTTTCCAATCCTGCTCTGAATAAGACATCGTTAGATGTGTTTTTAATTCTTTTATTTCTAACGGCTTGAGCACTGATAGGTTATTCAGAACAACGTGTTCGCCTTCAGGTTCTGTCAAATGCGTAAAACTATTACGCCAGTATTTAGAATCTCGATGGGTAAATTGATGGGAAATTTTTGTGTCAGCAGGAATAGCCCGAACTAATACACTCACCATCCACTGATCTGCGAGGTTAACAACTAAATCGTATTTATTTTTACGCAGCTTTAGCAGTAGCTTAATAAAATTACATGCTTTACTTAGGCCACTACTTTTTTTCCCCGCCATGCCGTATAAAGCGTTAATTTCAGTATTTTCAGAGAGAATCGGGATAGTATCCTGATAAAGCAAAACGTCAATTTTAGCATCAGGATATCGGTGTTTTAATGAGCTGATAACGGGTGTTGTCAGCAACATGTCCCCATGAAACCTCATCTTGATCACAAGAATTTTTTTAAACTGTTTTTTCACCAGGCACTCTTAATCAAGTCTATATGTAAAAGACAATAGTCATTCGACAACAAATATCATTATTAATTCAATGAATACTCACTATGTTACTACTTTCATAATCATGGTCATAGCTTCGAATGCGCATATCCGCGACAGCCCAAATTTTAGGTAAAAAAAAACTCAGCCGAAGCTGAGTTTTTAACGCAGAAAGCAAAATTATTTGATTTTTGCTTCTTTGTAGATCACATGCTTACGAACAACTGGATCGAATTTTTTCAGTTCCAGTTTTTCTGGCATTGTGCGCTTGTTCTTCGTAGTGGTATAGAAATGACCTGTACCTTCAGAAGAGACTAGCTTGATTTTCTCGCGAATACCTTTAGCCATTTTTTAGCTCCTTAGTACTTCTCACCACGGGTACGCAGTTCAGCAAGAACAGCATCAATACCCTTTTTATCGATAACACGCATACCTTTAGCAGATACACGCAGTGTTACGAAACGTTTCTCAGACTCAACCCAGAAACGGTGAGAGTGCAGGTTTGGCAAAAAACGACGTTTGGTCGCGTTTAATGCGTGTGAACGGTTGTTACCGCTCATTGGACGCTTGCCAGTAACTTGGCAGACTCGTGACATGTCTATTCTCCAAAAATCTAATCAGCTCGAGCTTTTTTGTTCTGGGTATGGCCGCCTCGTCAGGCTTAGGAGCCCATCTCAGCAAACTTTCATTGACTGAAAAAACCGTTGATACCTAAATAAAGATTTACTTTACTAAAACGTAAAAATTTACTGAGATAGGCCCTTCTCGCCAAACCCAAGATCCTTAAAGGTGGCGTAGTATACGCTTTCCATCGTTTTCACTCAAGCCCAACGCAAAGAAAGTTGTCATTTTTTAGGCAAAAAAATAATTTTATAGCCATCCTCGCTCCACAAATGACACACATTGCTTATGGCCAACGACAAAATGGTCAAGCAGTTTAATCCCCATAATAGTACAAGCACGTTGGATACGCTCTGTCACTTGCCTGTCTGCTACGCTTGGTTCCGGGTTACCTGATGGATGGTTATGGGCGAGTATAATCCCGTTTGCGTTCATTTTTATGGCAAAGCGAATGATTTCTCTGGGGTGAACTTCAACTTTGTTTAAAGTACCTTTAAACAACTCTTCATGACAAATAATTTGATTTTTATTATTTAAAAATATCACGACAAAAACTTCACGCTCTTGCCCTGCAAATAAATCCAACAACTTTGCTTTCAACTGCTCAGGCCCAGTCATCACATCTTCATGTAAAAATTGTTCAGAGAAAAAACGGCGAGCTAATTCACTCACCGCCTGTAATTGGGTAAATTTACAACTCCCCATTCCTTTACATTGCTTGAGTTTTTCGTAGTCTGCTTGTAGAAGCAAATATACTGAACCAAACTCCTGTATTAAACGCTTCGCAAGCTGTAAAACGGGTTCGCCTTGACTCCCTGTACGCAGAAAAATAGCGAGCAGCTCAGCATCAGATAACGCAGCAGCCCCGTATGCGAGTAGCTTTTCTCTTGGTGGTAGGTCTAGATGTTCACTCATCATATTCTTTGTCCCTAAATCTCTTGCTTCCTTTTTATCTAGGCTAAAAAACATTCACAACCGCTCTCATAAGGGTTTGCGTAGCGCTTCGCAAAAATAGTACTGTGATGAAAAATCGAGCGCGCCACCTCGCGCTTCTCTGTGGTAATATGCCTCCCATGTTGACCGAATTGGATAAAAATAATGAATCAACTGTCACTATTAGGTAAGCAGATAGTTATTGGCATTAGTGGGGGCATTGCTGCGTACAAAATCCCTGAACTCACCCGCCGTTTGCGCGATAAAGGTGCGATTGTGCGTATTGTGATGACTCAAGGTGCAAAAGCCTTTATTACGCCTTTAACCTTGCAAGCCGTTTCAGGACATCCTGTTTCTGATGACCTGCTAGACCCAGCCGCTGAGGCGGCTATGGGACATATTGAACTCGCTAAATGGGCTGACCTTATTATTCTAGCGCCTGCTACTGCGGATTTAATTGCTCGCCTCAGTGCAGGAATGGCAAATGACTTACTCACAACAGTTTGCCTTGCTTCCGCAGCACCGATTGCACTTGTGCCAGCAATGAACCAACAAATGTACCGAGCAAAAGCAACTCAAGAAAATTTAATCAAACTGCAACAACGCCAATGTATGATTTGGGGGCCAGATGCAGGCAGCCAAGCCTGTGGTGATATTGGCCCTGGTCGCATGATTGACCCACTAGAAATTGTTCGTCTAGCCAGTGAGTTTTTTACCCCTAAACTCGACTTACAAGGCATCAAATTAATGATCACTGCTGGCCCAACAAGGGAAGCGCTAGACCCAGTTCGCTTTATTAGTAACCATAGTTCGGGGAAAATGGGTTTTGCCATTGCTAAAGCAGCCAGTCAACGTGGTGCCGACGTCACTTTGATTGCGGGCCCTGTAAATATTGAAACACCAGAAGGGGTTAACCGGATTGATGTCATGAGTGGCTTAGAGATGTATGAACAAGTGCATCAAACCATTGCTGAACAAAATATTTTTATTGGTTGCGCTGCAGTTGCAGATTATCGCGCAAAAAACATTGCTGAAAATAAAATAAAAAAACAAGGTGATGAAGTTTCGATTACACTTATCAAAAATCCAGATATCGTGGCTAGTGTCGGAAGCCTAAAACACAATAGGCCATATGTTGTTGGGTTTGCAGCTGAAACCCAAAATGTGGAAGAATATGCACGCCAAAAACGACAACAAAAGCAACTCGACCTCATTTGTGCCAATGACGTCTCACTAGCAGACAACGGGTTTAATAGCGATAACAACGCGTTACATCTTTTTGATGCTAACGGTGATATCCGTTTGCCTCACTGTAATAAAAACGAATTAAGCCACTATTTACTTGACGAGATACTTCAACGTTATGAAAAAAATTGACCTAAAAATCCTTGATAGCCGTATCGGTAATGAATTTCCTCTACCAGCCTATGCCACCACTGGTTCTGCTGGTTTAGACCTACGTGCATGCCTTGATGCACCAATCGATTTGGCACCAGGTCAAACAGAGCTTATTCCAACAGGTTTAGCCATTCACATTGCAGATGAAAGTCTTGCTGCGGTCATCTTACCTCGTTCCGGTTTAGGTCATAAACATGGCGTTGTACTGGGCAACCTCGTTGGCCTCATTGATTCCGATTATCAAGGCCAGCTCATGGTGTCTGTCTGGAACCGGAGTGACAAAGCTTTTACCATTGAACCTGGCGAACGCATGGCACAAATGGTGTTTGTCCCAGTTGTTCAGGCGGAATTTAATATTGTTGATGATTTTGACGCAACTGAGCGTGGAACTGGCGGTTTCGGTCATTCTGGCCGTCAATAAATAGAATATCCTGATAACTAATATGCTAGATAGAACCTAAATTAGGTTCTATCTTTATGAATAAAAACAATCAGCCGCATATTTTCTTTCAGGAAGCTTGCTCAACATTACTTATATTTTAAACATTTTTTAAATCCATTTTGCTTCGAAACTCTCTTTACTAAGAGCAAAATTTTGGATAGTTTGTTTTGCTGTTTTAGCAGGGGTCTTATTAGACATGGCAGAAAAAGCGATAACACAAAAACGTAACAGACGTGATGAGATTTTACAGGCTCTTGCGTTAATGTTAGAAAGTAGTGATGGCAGCCAACGTATTACAACAGCAAAACTTGCTGCTACGGTTGGTGTATCAGAAGCCGCGCTATATCGTCATTTTCCAAGTAAAATGAAAATGTTCGATAGCCTTATTGGGTTTATTGAAGACTCATTGGTTTCGCGCATTAATCTGATTTTAACTGATGAAAAAGATACGATAATTAGAATTAAACTAATACTTGCCCTAATACTTGGGTTTTCTGAGAAAAACCCTGGGCTAACGCGTATAATGACAGGCCATGCTCTAATGTTTGAGCAAGATAGGCTGCAAGATCGTATTAACCAATTATTTGAACGTATAGAATCACAATTACGGCAGGTGTTAAAAGAGAAAAAAATACGTGATGGCCATGGGTTTATTCATGATGAGTCATTACTTGCTTCTCAGTTACTAGCCTTTTGTGAAGGGATGCTCTCTCGTTTTGTGCGTTCTGAGTTTCGTTATCGGCCAACCGTCGAGTTTGAATCGCGCTGGCCTTTAATTCTAGCTCAGTTACAATAACCGATTATTTATACTACTCACCCCGCCCATCATTGGGCGAGGGCTTTTTTTTATTCAATTCCGTATTGTTCGCGATAAGCCTTCATAGCCGCTAAATGTTCCTGCATACCTTCCTTTTCAGCAAGATAGGTGATTAAATCGTTCATGGTAATAATTGAGTAAACTTTACAACCATAATCACGCTCAACCTCTTGTACTGCTGAAATTTCACCTTTCCCTTTTTCTTGGCGATCAAGGCATAGCAGAACACCATTCAACGTGGCTTGTTGTTGTTTAATAATTTCCATTGATTCACGAATTGCCGTCCCTGCGGTAATCACATCATCAACTACTACAACACGCCCTTGTAAAGGACTTCCTACTAACACGCCGCCTTCCCCATGGTCTTTAGCTTCTTTGCGGTTGAAGCAGTATGGCATATCGATGTCATGGTGCTCAGAAAGTGCTACCGCTGTCGTCGTTGCGATGGGGATCCCTTTATACGCTGGACCAAAAATGACATCACACTCAATTGCGCTATCTTGTAATGCTTGTGCATAAAAACGACCGACAAGTGCCAGATCACGCCCTGTATTAAATAACCCCGCATTAAAAAAGTAAGGGCTTTTACGACCTGATTTCAGCGTAAACTCACCAAATTTAAGTACCTGTTTTTTCATGGCAAGTTCAATAAAATCGCGCTGATAGGCTTTCATTGGTCATTCTCCTCGTTGATGATTATTTATCTATTCTCAAAGCTGGCACACTCGTTGATGAACCAGCAGGCATAAAAAAGGCGACTTTTCAGCCGCCTAATTAATGATTAACTTACTTCAGCGCTTCTCGCTGAGCTTCAAAAATGGTATTTAAACCTGTTTTAGCTAACGCCAATAAGGCTAATAACTCTTCATGACTAAACGGTTCGCCTTCTGCAGTGCCCTGCACTTCAATCATTCGGCCATCATCCATCATGACAACATTCATATCGGTTTCCGCTGCAGAATCTTCAATATACTCAAGGTCACATAGAGCCTCTTGGTTTACAATTCCAACCGAAACGGCAGCAACCATTGATTTTAGTGGGCTTTTTGCAATTTTACCTTGTTCAACCATGTTATTCAGCGCATCAACAAGTGCCACACAAGCACCAGAAATCGCGGCTGTACGTGTACCGCCATCCGCTTGAATAACATCACAGTCTAAAGTAATGGTGTATTCACCTAATTTTTTAAGGTCAACCGCTGCACGCAAAGAACGAGCAATTAACCGTTGGATTTCCATCGTACGGCCTGTTTGTTTTCCTCGTGCAGCTTCACGCTGATTACGTGAGTTTGTTGCGCGCGGTAACATGCCATACTCCGCTGTAACCCAACCTTGCCCCTGCCCTTTTAAAAAGCGAGGAACCCCTTCTTCAACAGTTGCATTACATAACACCTTCGTGTCGCCAAACTCAATAAGAACAGAGCCTTCTGCATGCTTAGTATAGTTGCGCGTGATGGTAATCGGGCGCATTTGGTCTGCTTGTCTATCTGCTGGGCGCATGGTGTTATCTCCATTATCAACTCAAATTGGGACGCATTATACGTTGTTCAAGCGATAATGCCTATCCTGTCATCCTGCATAGCGTTATAATCCCCTAAATCTTTACGATAATGGGAACGAATTATGATCCGTAGTATGACCGCTTTTGCCCGTCGGGATATCAAGGGTGAATGGGGGAATGCGGCCTGGGAGCTGCGTTCCGTGAACCAACGTTATTTAGAAACGTATATTCGCTTACCTGAGCAATTCAGAAGCCTTGAGCCCGTCATTCGCGAACGTCTGCGTTCTCGCCTAACACGTGGAAAGGTAGAATGTAGTCTACGCTTTGAGTTAGACGGTGCAAATCGTGGTGAATTAATCCTAAATGAACAATTAGCACGCCAATTAATCAGTGCTGCGAATTGGGTTAAAAATTACAGCCATGAAGGTGAAATAAACCCATTAGAAATTTTGCGTTGGCCGGGTGTGATGTCAGCAGGCGAACAAGATTTAGATATCATCAGCGAGCAATTACTGGCGGGCTTAGATGAAGCTATTGATGCTTTCATTCAAAGCCGTGAAGCTGAAGGTGCTTCATTGCATACACTCATCGAACAGCGCCTTGATGGCGTCTTAGTTGAAGTCGCAAAAGTACGTCAACATATGCCAGAAATTTTACAGTGGCAACGCGAACGCTTACAAAATAAGTTAGAAGAAGCTGATATTCAAGTGGATAACAACCGCCTGGAACAAGAACTTATTCTATTGGCTCAACGTGTTGATGTTGCAGAAGAACTGGATAGACTAGAAGCTCATGTTAAAGAAACGCGTAACATCTTGAAGAAAAAAGAGGCAACTGGTCGCCGCCTTGACTTTATGATGCAAGAATTCAACCGCGAAGCTAATACGCTAGCGTCAAAATCAATTAATAGCGAAGTTACAACCTCTGCAGTTGAACTCAAAGTATTAATCGAGCAAATGAGAGAACAAATTCAAAATATTGAATAATCACTCTTTGATGATTTTAATCCATAAAAAGCCAATCGACCTTAATTATCGTTTGGCTTTTTTTTTGGGGAGATATTCTCAATATTTACTCGAAATAGGTGCTAGTTGTCACGATTTTTGAAGCTATATTCCACAACAACCCTTCGACGATATTAAAAAATTTATACCGAAGCAGTATTAATTATTCTTTCTCAAATAATTAGTAACGTCGATTAAATCGTTTCCCATGAAATCATAACAACTTGATTTTTCATAATAAAATTTATTACCTATCTATTTTCCTAAAAATAAGATCTCGCTCATAAATCAATCAAATGTTTTGAGTTCAGTCACAGATAACAAAACAGATCTTTGACACCTCAATAACTGCTTATTAACATCCATCTTGTATACAAGTTGAATTCAATATAAATACAATAAGGTTGATTACCTCGACAAACCAATAAAAAGGTAACTCTATGTCACATAATGATTCTGTTGTAACACCAACAACGAAAGACTCACCAGGGCGTTTACGTTGGGGATTAGCAGCAATATTTTTTATTATCGGTTTGATTGCGTATATGGACCGCGCCAATATTTCCATTGTGGCCGAACATATGATGACCGATTTAGGAATGAGCAAAGTTCAATTTGGCTTTTTGGGGGCATTATTTTCTCTTGGCTATGCACTAGCCCAAATCCCAAGCGGTATACTTGCAGAACGGTTTGGTAGCAGACTGATCGCGACTATTAGCCTCTATATTTGGTCTGCATTTACCATCTTAACTGTCGTGGCTCCTACCTATATTTGGCTATGCATCGTACGCTTCCTATTCGGCGTTGGAGAAGCGCCGCTCTACCCTGCAAATGCCGTTTTTAATACATGGTGGTTTCGCCAAAACGAAAAGGCACGAGCCGCTAGCTTCCTACTTGCCGGTTCCTATTTTGGGCCTGTGATTGCCCCCACCCTTACCGTATTTATTATGATTTCATTCGGGTGGCATGCCGTTTTCTATATATTTGGTGTGATTGGCATTCTTATCGGCATGGTTTGGTATTTTTTTGCCAGAAATAAGCCTGAGCAACACCCTAAAATTTCTCAAAGTGAAATCGCATTCATCCATGAAGGCCGAACAATTAGTGAGCAAGGCGGTACTGATGTTAAAGCCCCTTGGCGCAAATTTATGAAAGAACGTCCTTTCTGGGCTGTTGGCTTCCAATATTTTTTTGTTGCCTATATGACCACTTTATTCATGATTTGGTTACCCACCTACTTACAAGAAGCTCGAGGCTTTTCATTAACCCAAATGGGCGTAGCCGCCAGTTTTCCTTGGTTAGCAATTTGTATCGCAGTACTCACTGCAGGCTCAATTTCTGATTGGTTACTCAACAAAGGGTACTCGCAGTTAGTCGCTAGGGGCTATATCGCGATTGCCGGTTTTATTCTATTTATCGTGGGGATTTGCGGCGCAGCTCAAACTGAAAGTGCCATTGCCAGTGTTGCATGGCTAACCCTTGCGCTCGGTTCTCTAGGATTACCAGTTGTGACCTCTTGGGCAATCGCAGCAGATAAAGGCCGCCAATATGCTGGCTCTGTCAGTGGATGGATGAACTTGTGGGGTAATCTCGGTGGTGTTATTTCCCCTATTTTATGTGGCTGGCTTGCACAGCATTTTGGTTGGACCGTCGCTTTACTTTTCAATGTGATACCTATCAGTTTAGCGATTGTTTGCTGGTTTTTCATTCAGCCTGATAAACCTTTAGCTGCTGCCGTTAACCCTGACTAATTTTTACCCAAAACACATTATATTCAATAAATAAAGGTGTCCCTATGTTTACATTAAATCCTCGAGTTGCCTGTTTTAGCCCAGAAGTTATCGAAAGTTGCCATGATGTTTGCCCGTCAACTATTGGACACATGACTGACTTCGGTTTTCTCAAAACATTACGCCCACAAATTGAACAATGCCAATTTATTGGTAATGCTGTAACTGTACGTATTCCACATATGGATTCATCTGCTGTACATAAGGTTTTCGACATCGTGCAAGAAGGCGATGTTGTCTGTATCGATATGTCTGGGGATTATGATCGTGCTTGTTGGGGCGAAATGGTTTCTTACATGGCACGGGCAAAGAAAATTGCTGGCGCAGTTATTGATGGTTGTGTCACTGATATCAAAGCATTACGTGAGATTGGTGTTCCTATTTATGCACGTAAAGTGAGCCCGTTGACGACGCGAATCTTAGGTATTGAAGGCGCAATTAATGTGCCAATTAGTATAGATGGCGTAACGATTCATCCCGGTAATTTAATCATCGCAGATGGTGATGGCATTTTAGTCGCCGATGAGGTTACCCTGCAAGAATATCGCCAACGAGCCCTTAATGCTCAGCATGCTGAAATTGATGTTAAAAAACGTATTGATGCTGGTGAAACATTAGCAGCGATTTCAGGTGCAGCTAAATATTTTGAATAAGGAGACTCCATGAAAATTGCAATTGCTCAGCTTGCCAGTAGCCCAGATAAAGCTCTAAATTTAAAAAAGGCCTGTGACGCCATACAAAAAGCCGCTCAAGGCGGTGCCGACCTCGTCCTATTGCCGGAAATGTTTATGGCATTCGTTCCTGCAGATAGCGGTATTAGCTATGCCGATGTCGCAGAGTCTGTTGATGGTCCTTTTGTCTCTGAGTTGGCAAAAACCGCTAAACAATGCGGTATTTATGTGACTTGTGGAATTTATGAAAGTGCCCCGAATGAGCCGAAAAGAGCATTCAACACAACAATTATGTTGAACCGCCAAGGTGAGCTTATCTATCATTACCAAAAAACACACCTGTACGATGCCTTCTCATATCAGGAATCCCTCAACATTATTCAAAGTAATAATGCGTTAAAACCTGTGGAAACTGAATTTGGCAAAATTGGCGTTTTAGTCTGTTATGAGTTGCGTTTCCCAGAAGTTGCTCGAAAACTAACCTTAGCTGGCGCAGACCTTATACTCGTTCCTACGGCATGGGTAAGTGGGCCGCTTAAAGAGGAGCATTACCAAACATTAGTTAAAGCACGCGCTTTGGAGAACACAATTCCTGTCTGTGCATGTGACCAAACTGGTAACATTTTTATTGGCCGCAGCCTTGTTTGTGATGCGCTTGGCGTAACCATTGCCTCTGCTGGCTACGATGAAACACTATTTTTTGCTGAAATATCAACGCAGCATACGGCAGAAACACGAGAAAAATTACCTTGCATGCAAAACCGGCGCCCTGAACTGTATTAGTCTAAAAAACTGGCAAGGATGCTGGTTTATTCAACAAGTTAAGTTCAATTACCCACCAAAATTTAACAGCGCCCTAAATAATATAAAACTAGTGCATTACTTGTATACCAGTCTATTCCTTTCTATACTCACTAAAATTTCTATTATTAACACAAAATCCTGATGAAAGATAAACCACTAAGCCAACAAGCCTATACCGCAATTAAGCATAAAATTCTCAGTAAGCAATTTGGAGAGGAAAGTTATACCTCTGAAAATAGCTTAGTTGAAGAACTCGGTATGAGCCGCACCCCAATTCGCGAAGCCTTATATCAATTGCAAAATGAAGGCTTAGTCAAAATTATCCCTCGAAAAGGTGTTTTTATTCAGAAACTATCGTTAAAAGAGACTCGAGATAATTATGATTTACGCTTAGCAATTGAGTCTCATGCAATTAAATTAGTGCGTGAATATTTAACTAATGAGCATTTTTCTATTTTAGAGGCCATTATTGAGCAGCAAAATGAATTATTGAAGGAAAATGACTATCAAGGTTGGATAAAAGAAGATGAACGATTCCACCGTTTCTTCTTAGAATTATTGGATAACTCAGTTTTCTTAGATTTAGCGGACAATATTCGCCAGCGAGTCTATTTTCAGCCCGACCCTATTTATCGCAATGAATATTATTATGAATCTACACGCCAACATCAGCAATTGGTTGAGCAACTCAAAGCAAAAGAATTTACCCTTGCGGAAGAAACGCTGACTGAGCATATTTTACGCGGTAAACGTAATTATGTTTAATGTTAAAACTAACAAAAAAGAGAAAACCAAATTTATGGTTTTCTCTTAAATTGAATATTATTTATAACGATTTATCTTAGCTAGATTTGGCTTCTTTCAATGCTGCGTCTTTATCATGGTGATAATGGAACGTAAATTGGAAGATTATTGCTAATACAACAGTATAAGAAGCAAAAACTAACCAAATCATTTGCCAATCTTTAATACCATCCACTGTGTAATAGTCGACAACCAATCCACTTAATATCGCTCCAAAATAGGCCCCAACACCGTTAACCATCGTCATGAATAAGCCTTGGGCACTCGCGCGCATACGTGTATCCACTTCTCTTTCAATAAAGATAGAGCCTGAAATATTAAAGAAATCAAATGCGCAGCCATAAACAATCATCGACATGATCAAGAACATCAAACCAATGGCTGATGGGTCGCCAAACGCAAAGAAACCAAAGCGTAGTGTCCAAGCGAACATACTTAATAACATGACCGTTTTAATGCCATAGCGTTTCAAGAAAAATGGAATTGCTAAGATAAAACACACTTCAGCCATCTGAGAGATCGATAATAATATCGATGGATACTGTACCACCAAACTATCTTGGTATAGCGGGTTCAGGCCGAAGTCATGCAAGAATGGATTACCAAACGTATTGGTAATTTGTAAAACGGCGCCAAGTAACATAGCGAATAAGAAAAATACCGTCATAATGGGCTTTTTGAATAACACCAAAGCATCTAAACCTAGCTTACTGATCCAGCTACTTGAAATCGCTTTTTTATTAACTTCAATTTTTGGCAAAGTTAGTGAATAAAGCGCTAAAAGCAATGAACAACCACCTGCAATATAAAGCTGCATACTACTTAGCTCAAATTTCAATAAGCTAATGCTCCACATTGCAACAATAAAGCCTACCGTACCAAACACACGAATAGGTGGGAAGTTACTCACTGAATCGAGCTGATATTGACTTAATGATGAATAACTAATGCTATTTGAGAGTGCAATTGTTGGCATAAAGGCCATTGCATTAATTAACATCACCCAGAACATGATAGTTGAACTTGTGACTGTTGCGGCATAAAACAATGCAGCAGCCCCAATCAAATGGCAAATCATATATAAACGATTTGCTGGAATATATTTATCTGCAATGATTCCGATAAGCCCAGGCATTAAAATGGCAGCAATACCCTTTGAGCTATACACCATACCGACTTCTGCACCTGAAAAACTCAATGTTTTCATCATGTACGAGCCGAGTGTAACTAACCAACTTCCCCAAACAAAATATTGCAGGAAAAGCATGATTTTCAAGCGGGATTTAATATTCATACAAGGCTCCGTTTGGAGTTATATTTATTTGTTTTTATTTTCAACTCAGCAATGGCAACACCCATAAGGATGACAGCAACACCAACAAACTGAATGAATTCAAGAGGTAAATGCAATACCGTTACGGATAATAAAATCGTGACAGGTAACTGCATTGAGCTAACAATGGTCGCTAAACTGGTACCAATCAGTGGAGTACCTTTGGCAAACATCCACATACCGAAGAAAGAACCAAAGAAAGCCAGAGGTAATCCATATGAGAAAAATAGAGATTGAAACGTTGATGCGCTCAATAAGAATGTTGGCGGAACAACAATTGATGTCAAAATTGCGCCCCCTGTTACCATAATTGCAGAACGCATCATAGGATCTGTTTTAACCGCTAATGCTCCACTGACATAAACACGAATAGCGTTCGATAATGCTGCACATAATCCTAATAGCACACCAAGCCAGTGAAACACGATCCCTGAGCTGTTTAACAAGCCTGTCGCTAATACTGTCCCAATTAATATCACCACAACTGACACCATGGTCATTACGGGAGGAATTTTGCGGTCAATAAATGCGTTAATTGCAACCCCCATCCATGTAAATTGCAAAAAGAGTACGACACCAAGTGCAGGGGATAAATATTGCAATGATGCATAATACAAAAGCCCGGTTAACCCGGTTGTCGTCCCAGTGAGTAACATTAATAGGCCTTGCCGGCGTGTTGGCCATACTAGACGTACTTTTTTAACTAATGCGCCTGCGACAACAAAAAACCACAGTAAAATCGCACCTAATACCGTTTGGCTACCGATAACATCATTCAAGGAATACCCTGCGCGGTAGGCCAACACGACGAGTGTTGAAAGGATGCCATAACTACAAGCGCCTAAAGAAACTAAAATTAGACCTTTAAATTTCATTTCAATATTCACCTTATTTAGCGTCATGGCCATCTTTATATTATTTTGATAAAAAGAATCTAAAAAACTAGAAGCGCTCAATCACACCTGTTACTAATTTCAAGAAGGTCGCTTTAACTTTCTCTGCTGTTTCAATAACTTCATCATGGCTAAGAGGCTGTTCTAAAATACCGCAAGCCATATTAGTTAAGCAGGAAATGCCTACTGTTTTAATTTGTGAATGGTGAGCAACCAGAGCTTCTGGTACGGTAGACATACCAACAGCATCTGCGCCTAAGGTTCTGATCATACGAATTTCGGCAGGAGTTTCGTAAGTTGGGCCTGTCCACCATGCATAAACACCTTCACGGACAGAAATACCTTGTTCAGCCGCTACATCCTTGATTGTTTGGCGTAATTCTTTGTTATACACCTCACTGACATCCAAGAAACGCACCCCTAATTCAGGGTTATTTGGCCCCATCAGTGGGTTATTTGCAGTTAAATTAATATGATCGGTAATAATCATCAGATCACCTGGGTTGAAGTCGGTATTTACCGCACCGCAGGCATTGGTGATAATCAATTTTTCGACACCCAACGCTTTCATCAAACGTACAGGGAAAGTGACCTGGTCAAGGGTAAAGCCTTCGTAGTAGTGGAAACGGCCTTTCATGGCAACCACATTTTTACCTGCGATGGTACCGATCACCAATTCATTGGCATGCCCTACTGCTTCAGATTTGGCAAAGTGTGGAATTTCACTATAAGGAATATGCACTGCATTTTCTAATGTATCCGCGAATGGGCCGAGTCCTGAACCCAGAATAATACCCACTGTTGGTTTAATATCTGTACGAGAGTGAATAAAACTCAAGCTTTCTAGAATATCTTTTGTATGATGCATGGTTGTCTCCAAATTGACATCGACTAAAAATTGTTAAAATCGATCATAAAGCAATTTAGAAACAGAACAGCGATCTTAATCTCATTTTAATAAAAAGTATTTCGATATGATGTGTCACATGAAGCAGAATCTTATGCGTATATTTGCTAGTCTTTATCGATAGAGTCGGAATGAAAAGGAGCGAGGCGCTTGTTACATACACTATTAAATGAATTTCGCACCTCAAAAAATTCAAAAACACAAAAACTCAAAACTCTTTACCGGTTAATTTTAAACCACGGCCCCATTAGGGCAGAGACGTTGACATCACTCGCTAGCATGAAGCCAGCAACCTGTGCTCGGTTACTCGACGAATTGGGGAAAAATCACTTAATTTCGACTTCTGAGCTCGGAGAGTCGACCGGTGGACGTAAACCAATCCTCTATAATATTAATGCCGCAGATGGTTATCTTGTTGGCATTGAAATGAGTGATATATATTCAACGATTGTTTTGCAAAACCTAAAATTGGACATTTTAGGTATGGTAAAAGTGAAATATGAGCATCTAGAAACCGCAGAAAATATGATAGTTCATCTGCTCAACAAATTAGATATTTTATTAGCTGAACATGGACTTAGCGTAGAAAGCTTGTTGGGTATCGGCATCGCCATCGACCATATTTTAGAACGTGATAAAC
Source organism: Providencia sp. PROV130 (assembly GCF_028482225.1). Lineage (NCBI taxonomy): Bacteria > Pseudomonadati > Pseudomonadota > Gammaproteobacteria > Enterobacterales > Morganellaceae > Providencia > Providencia sp. PROV130. Next base: position 34,390 of record NZ_JAMPQC010000022.1, read on the forward strand.
TGCCATATCATCAATACCACGCAAGAATAAAAGAACTTCACGACTACATTTCCAGTAAAGTTCCTTGCTTTGTGTTACTCGGAAGTGGGATTAGTTTTGCGGCTTTTGCTGAGTATCGTTTGCGCTATACTTCTGATAGTCAACGATTTTTATTCACAACTTGTGATACTGATATTCGCAGTTGCACCATCATCAATAACCAATACGCTCCGGCCCCCATTAGTACAGCTCAAGCCTTTGGCCATACAACGATTGATATTAATGGCCAGCGCTGTGAATGTGGGTCATTTGGCTGTTTAAAGCAATATAGTTCACTGTCTGCGATTAAATCACGAGTGATCCAGCAACTCAGGCTGGGTAAAAATTCAATAATCAATGAGTTAGTTAATAATGAGTCTGAAATTAGCTACCATACTATTTTCCAAGCTCTCACATTGGACGATGCCCTGTGCCTCGAAGCGCTGAGTGAAGCGGCCTATTATTATGGTATCGCCATCGCTAATGCTATTTTAACGACTCAAGCCGATGTGGTGGTGTGCGGTGGCACCCTAACACCTAAAAATCACTTTTTTGAGATGACCAAAAAGTCGATTGAAGAAAAACTCGCTATTTTTCCTCATATTAAGACACGCATTTATCCCGCCAATGATTCATATGAAATTGTTGCTCAGGGTGCTGGTGGAATGGTAATGGAGAAGTACCTTGCTGATTAAGCGGTTCTTTCATTAAAACAGATAGAGTGTAGAATAAATCAACAAACCTATACTCTATCACTATTAATGAGGGGATCATGTTAGAATTTGAACACATCAGTAACACGACAAAATCACTGGTACTACAGCAACTTAATTCTCAATCCCCTCTTGTTCATTGCATGACAAACGATGTTGTTCAGACCTTCACTGCCAATGTCTTATTAGCACTCGGCTGCTCCCCTGCCATGGTGATTGAACCCGAAGAAGCGGAGCAGTTTGCCGCTATCGCACATGGCTTACTCATTAATGTGGGCACATTAACAACAGAGCGTCGATATGCGATGAAATGTGCGGTTAACAGTGCCAATCAAGCACAAAAACCTTGGGTACTTGACCCTGTCGCTGCAGGTGCGCTCAGCTTTCGTACACATTTTTGCCATGAATTGTTGACACTCAAGCCTGCCGCTATTCGCGGTAATGCCTCTGAAATTATGGCGTTAGCAGGAAGCAGTGCAGGTGGCAGAGGCGTTGATTCCCTTAACTCCACTGATGATGCACTCCCCGCAGCACAATTATTAGCGAGACAAACTAAGACTATTGTTGCGATAAGCGGTGAAGTGGATTACATCACCGATGGAACACGCTCCTTTGCGGTGATTGGCGGCCATATTTTAATGACTCGGGTGGTCGGTACGGGATGCGCTCTTTCTGCGGTGGTTGCTGCCTGTTGTGCTCTACCTGGTGACAGGCTGCAAAATGTTGCCGCTGCTTGCGCTATCATGAAGCAAGCCGGAGAAACCGCAACCCAGCGCTGCCATGGGACAGGCAGTTTTATCCCTGAATTTTTAGATGCGCTTTATCAATAGCTTTGTTGTCATTGATAACTTTATTGTAATGAAAACTTGGCATAGCGCACTAAAGCCGAGTTTTTTTTCCTCTTATTTTTCTTGACCAATGGCGAAAGTTATCTCTAAAACGAATAAAACGATAAGCAAAATTTTTGCTATCAGGCTCGATATCATAAAAACGCTGTAATGCAATTAAATCATTCGCTTTGCAAATAGCAAAATTACCATAGTCTGATAAATCAATAACCTTTAGCCCCTCATTGGTGACAACAAAGTTCCCTGCATGGATATCATTAGAAGATAAACCATAGTTATGTAATTGGTTAATGACAGACTTCATTTCTGCATAGTAAGGCGTAATATCATCCAGTTCAGATAAAACCGTTCCTTCCACATATTCCGCAATAATCCATGTTTCTACTGACTCACGACCGACCATTTTTTCAGCAACGAAATAGATGTCATTGGTTACCATACAACCTTTATTTTGAGCAGAGACTAATCGCATTAATAACTGAGAGTAAAAAGGGCCTGAAACAATGCGCATTAACCGTTTTTCAATGCGCTTATCACGTTCTTTCTCACATTTAATAATATAGTTTTGCCCATTTATATGAATACGAGCAACACTTCTATCAATATTTCCGCTGCTTAAATTCTTACCCGTGACATTCCCATCAATATAATCTTTAACAATTTGCCAAAAATCTATCTCACCTTCTTTTTGAAAGGTGATAAAACCGTCTCTTTGTTTTTTTATGATATTCTGCATAACAAAATAGCCAATTTTTAATCAATTGACGGATGCTAGCAAATGGCAAACGACATTTCTTAGCGATTGTTGCAAAATGGCGTCTAAAAATAGGTAAGTTGTGCGATATACCACAAAATTGGTAAGGTTTTAGAAAAGCTGTACAGCTCTATCTATGAGAGCAAGTCACCATAGTGCCAACTTACTCTCATAAAAACCGCTTAGTCGTTACCGAATAAATCGCGGGTATAGACTTTCTCTGCCACATCTTCCAGCTCAGGCACCATCCGGTTGGCTAAAATAATGTCGCTTTCTGCTTTGAAAGTCTCTAAGTCACGAATAACTTTAGAGCGGAAGAACTCTTCTTCTTTTAAGACTGGCTCATACACCACCACTTCGATACCTTTCGCTTTGATACGCTTCATCACACCCTGTACCGCAGAGGCACGGAAATTATCAGAGCCCGCTTTCATGACTAAGCGATAAACACCGACTTTACGTGGTGCTTTAGCAATAATCGCATCGGAAATAAAGTCTTTGCGGGTACGGTTTGATTCCACAATGGCGTTAATCAAGTTATTTGGCACGTCATCGTAGTTAGCTAACAGTTGTTTGGTATCTTTTGGTAAACAATAACCACCGTAACCGAATGAAGGGTTGTTATAATGGCTGCCAATACGTGGGTCTAAAGATACCCCTTCAATAATTTGGCGTGCATTTAAACCACGGCTTTCTGCATAGGTGTCGAGCTCATTAAAGTATGCCACACGCATCGCTAAATAGGTGTTGGCAAACAGCTTAATGGCTTCGGCTTCGGTGCCATCCGTAAATAATACGGGAACGTCTTTTTTAATCGCACCTTCAAGTAGTAAATCCGCAAAAATTTTCGCGCGCTCTGAACGCTCTCCCACCACGATACGGGACGGGTGCAAATTATCCCACAAAGCGCGGCCTTCACGTAAAAATTCAGGAGAGAAAATCACGTTGGTATAACCAAATTCTTCACGTAAACGCGCGGTAAAGCCCACCGGAATAGTGGATTTCACGATGATAGTCGCTTCAGGGTTAATGCCATTCACGTCATGAATAACAGATTCAACTGACTGGGTGTTAAAATAATTGGTTTTGGGGTCATAGTCAGTTGGTGTCGCCACAATCACGTACTGAGCCCCTGTGTAGGCTTCTGTTTTATCTTCTGTAGCACGAAAATTGAGGGTCTTTTCCGTTAAAAACTGCTCAATTTCTGCATCAACAATCGGTGATTGATGGTTGTTTAACATCGCCACTTTTTCAGGGATGATGTCCACGGCGACCACTTCGTGGTGTTGTGACAGCAACATGGCGTTAGATAGGCCGACGTAGCCGGTTCCTGCGATTGCTATTTTCAAACTTGCCTCTCAAATCCTGCTAAGGATGTTACAGCTTATTGATATTATTGGTGGTAATAAGAACGATACCAATCCACAAATGCTTGAACACCCTGCTCAATAGAAACTTGTGGGCGATAACCTGTTACATTAAACAAGTCTTCTGTATCCGCCCAAGTGGTGTACACATCACCCGCTTGCATGGGTAAAAAGTTTTTAATCGCTTCTTTACCCAGTGCTTTTTCCAGTGCAGAAATAAATTCAATCAACTTAACGGGCTGCCCATTACCAATATTATAGATTCGATATGGCGCGCTGCTTTCTGCTGGTGATGCCGAAGAGTTATTCGGGTTTGCTTGTGGAATTATATCTGAAATACGGATCACACCTTCGACAATATCATCAACAAAAGTGAAATCACGGCTGAGATTGCCGTTATTATAGACATCGATAGGCTCGCCCGCCAAAATAGCTTTCGTAAATTTGAATAAAGCCATGTCTGGGCGCCCCCATGGGCCGTAAACCGTAAAGAAGCGCAATCCAGTCGTTGGAAGCTGGTATAAATGTGAATATGAGTGTGCCATTAATTCATTGGCTTTCTTTGTTGCCGCATACAGTGAAATAGGGTGATCGGTTGCCATGTCTGTGGTAAATGGCGTCTTATCGGTTACGCCGTACACCGAACTTGAAGAGGCATAGACCAAATGCTTCACTTTTGCCTGGCGGCAGCCTTCCAAAATAGCGAGGTGGCCAGTCAAATTGCTATCTGCGTAAGCAAATGGGTTTTCCAACGAGTAACGAACGCCCGCTTGTGCCGCTAGGTGAACGACTCGGTCAAATTGTTCTTGGGTACACAATACCCGAACGGTTTCACGGTCAGTGAGGTCAAGATGAATAAAGCGAAATAAAGGGAACTGCTCCAATAAATGTAAACGGGATTGTTTAAGCCCCTGATCATAATACGCATTTAAGTTATCAATTCCGACAACTTCATGCCCATTCTCTAATAAACGCTGGCAAAGCGTAAAACCAATAAAACCCGCACTTCCCGTAACCAAATATTTCATATTGATTGTCTTCTAGCGTTAAACCATTCTAAAGCTCTAAATGAGCACCTAAGTCACAGAAAAATTAACTAGAATTAAGACAAAAAAAATAACAAATGGTTTTATTATGAAAACCAGAAAGCGTAAAAAATAATAAATTTTAAGAAAATATTAATATTTTAGGTGGGGAATCATAAAAAGAAGGTATCAGCCGTAAATATCTACGGCTGATAATCACATACTAATGAATATCGCCTTTATTGGCATTGGCTGCATCTAAAATTTTATAAACATAGTTACGGTAGCTATCCAGTAACTTCTGGTCTTCACAATCATTCAGCTTGCCATCACATAAGTGACGCATCTTGATGTTGGCCTCATAAAATGGAGAAATTTTTAAATTTGCCCTTTCCAATAAGATACCGCCTAAGAAGGAAATATCAGTTAACTGGCCCGTTTTTATCACCGCGCCTGACTTCAAATTATCCCGTAAGGTAAATTGTGTTAAATAAGCGGGGGATGAAAATGAAGAATCATACTGATTTAAACTAATGCCTGGTTGATGGTCACCAAAATATAAAAACATCAACGGACGCTCACGTTTTTCAATAAAGTCTGCAAAATCACGTATTGATGCATCTGAAGTGACGATTTTGTCCATGTAATGGCTAAATTCACCTGCAGCATCTGGATTTTTAATTTTATCTTTTATGCCATAGTCATCACTATGACTCTCTTTATAGGGGCCATGTTCATACATGGTAAGAGAGAAAATAAATACAGGTTTATCTGTTTCTTGAGCTAAGATTTCTTTTACGTATTTCAGCATATCATCGGTGCTGATCGTCCATAAGTTATCTTGTAATTTTCCTGGGTAGCCAAGTTCTTGTGGTTGAATAATTCTATCAACCCCAAGCGTTTCATAGGCATGGCCGGAATGGTATGCACCTTTATTAAAGGGGGTAAGTACCACGGTATAATAACCGTTGGCCTTCATTTCTTTGAATAAGCTATTTTTAAGGTGGTCAACGATAAAATAAAATACACCGCTTTTTTGTGCACCAAAATCATCGCTATTTAAGCCAGTTAGGGCGGAGAATTCAGATAACCAAGTTCCCCCACCAAAAGTTTGCACCCGCATCTGACTATGCGCACTTACGCCATTATCTTGCTGGAACATAAATAAATCGGGAAGCTTGGTTCCTTCAGGTAAATCATAAATATGTGGGTCAACCGTAGATTCTTGTAGTAATAAAACGATGTCTGGTTTTTCTGATACCGCATTATTTTCTAGGGAGATAGAGGCCGCTTTTTCCACAAAGTAATCGGCTGAACCGGCAAATTCAGGGGATTGATAACTCGCATTTTGTGCTGACATAATAATATTGGTCACTGTCCCTCGGCCTTTTGGCAACGTCTGGGACCATCTGTCATAATAATGTGAGCTTGTGAAGTTAATACCAAAGTAACCTGCAACAATAAGAACGACACCAATGACGCGAGTCATCTTTGATTTGCTTGGTTTGATCAACCGCCAGCTAATAACCCCATTAATGACTAATAAAATAAGGAACCCAACCAATGCGACGCCCGCTAACCAGTAATGGCCCAAGGTGCCCATATTGGAAGTGTCCGTCATGATATTGATATCACTAAAGAAGAGTTGTTCTTTGTAATAATGAACTTTTAACTGGTTCAGGAATTTAATGATGATAAATAATGTACTGGTAATAATCGCAGAAAATAACCAGCGGGCTGTTAGCACCATTAAAATACCGAATAAAACGGCATATACACTGACCGATATGAGTGCAGGATAAATTACACTACCTTTTTCAAAGACTAAGAAAAGGGAGCCAATAAAGATCAATGCCAGATAAAAGCCTGCAAATAACTTTTTCTTCATTAGTTTTACCACAAGTTTAATATTGGAGGTTGCTATGAGGCACTACTATAACGGATTAAAACACTCAATTTATTCAACGAAAATGCCTTTATCTCGTAAATGGTGACCATCGCCTTTACGACGAGTAAAACCGCTTTTATCAAAAAACTCAAGAATTTGAATGGCGAGTTTTCGGCCAATCCCTAATTCATTACGAAAATCAGCCGCAAAAATAGCTTCATTTTCCAAGCAATAACGATGAATAAGTGAAGCAAAATAATTAATTTGCTCATGGCTATAATAGCGGTCACGAACTATTGCCGTAATTAATCCCATTTGTGCCGCCTTTTTTAGCACGCGACGCATCGTATCTTCTTCATAACCACTTTCTAATGCTAAATCACGCACCCACCATGCCTCATTACGTGAAAATAGTGGGTATATTTGTTGCCAAATTAACTGCTGTTGCGCATCAAACACCAATCCATGTTGGGGCATATGCAACCAACCACGTGTTTGCTTAATAACATTTTCATCAACTAAGTCATTAATGAATTTAAATGCTAATGCCTCACTCATTGAAGGTAGGGCCATACGTTTTAAACGTGCTTTGCCAACACCAATTTGGTCACTGTGTATTTCATTAAATTTTTCAAGGGTTTGAACGATATGTTCTTTCGCTATTTGCGCTTTAAACGTGGATAAAACGTGATTGCCAACCCGTTCCACATCCATTTTTGCTAATAGATTATCTAACGCCTCATGGGTGAGCTGCCGCGCCCAACTGTAATCCCGTAAATTAAGTTCACCTTGTGGAAGTTGTAACTTAAAGTGAGCCAGTTCGTCTTGTTCTCGGCAAAGCCTAGATAACCAATCCAAAAACTCTGGGAGCCTTTTACCTCGGCGTGGGGAAACCAAACGTATCACTCGAGCCCCACCTAACGTTTGGCGAGCGCTAATATCACGAATGATTAACCGGTCATTCTCTACTAACCATAATGGGGTATCTAAAATTAATTCTGCGAGAACAGGGGTTTCTCCTTGCTCCACTAATAATGATACTCGGCCAGTGATATGGCTTGCACCATGATAGAGATGCACAGGCTGCCAGTGCTTAATTAATGTATCGCATTCCAATTCGACAATAACCCGTGTCGCAATAAACGCAGGTTGCTCTGCAAGTAACCAATCACCTCGAGTGATATTTTCTTTATCAATATCACCTGTCAAGTTTAAAGCCACACGGTCCCCCGCGACAGCGAATTCAGATAGTTGGTTTTGCCGATGAATACCTCTGACACGAACTTGCTTATCCGCCCCAGTCACCCAAAGTGATTCGCCAACTTGAATTTTTCCCGCTAACGCGGTACCAGTCACCACAATCCCTGCACCTTTAACCAAAAAAACGCGGTCAATGGCTAAACGAAAACGACGTTGGATATTGGGATGTGAACCACCTTGCTGATGAAGCTGTTGCAGATATAACCGTAGCGCATCAATGCCACGCCCATCTTCGATAGACGTAATAAATAGTTTTGCATCTAGCCAACCTTGCTGAGCCAACTCAGAGGTAACTTGCTCCGTAACCTGTTCAATTCGCGAATGATCAACTCGGTCAGCCTTCGTCAGTATGACACTGACATTTTCACAGCCCGCTAGTCTTAAAATAGAAAGATGTTCAAGGGTTTGCGCCATCACGCCATCATCACAAGCGACAACTAAAAGCGCATGATTTATGCCACCAATCCCAGCCAACATATTGGCTAAAAACTTTTCGTGTCCTGGAACGTCGATAAAACCAATCGAGCTACCATCTGGTTGCGGCCAGTAGGCATACCCTAGGTCAATGGTCATTCCGCGCTTTTTTTCCTCGGGGAGGTGTGCGGTATTTACGCCAGTAATAGATTGAATTAATGAGGTTTTACCATGGTCAACATGGCCTGCTGTCGCAAAAATCATGAAAGTAAAGCCTGTAATAACGCATGTTCATCATCAAGACAACGCAGGTCAAGCCACAATTTACCTTCTTTCATACGCCCAATCACTGGTTGAGGTAACTGACGCCATTGCGTAGCGAGTTGCTCTAATGTGCTACCTTTTCCATTTAACGGTGTAAAGGTTACCGCAAAGCTAGGAAGACGGTCGATAGGAAGTGAGCCGCTACCTATTTGTGAGAGGCAATGCTCAACTTCAACAATAAATTTGTCCCCGTAAAAGGCTTGTAGGGCAACAACTATGCTTTCTGCGCTATCACGAATAGTTTCAGGATCTCGTGTTAGCCAACGTAGTGTGGGTAATTCTGTTGTGAGTTTTTCGGGCGTTAAATACAGTTTTAGCGTTGCTTCAAGTGCAGCTAGAACCATTTTATCAACCCGTAAAGCACGTTTTAATGGATGTTTTTGAATTGCATCAATCCATTTCTTCTTTCCTAAAATAATTCCTGCTTGTGGACCACCGAGAAGTTTATCCCCAGAAATTGAAACTAAATCAATGCCTTGAGAAAGATAACTTTGTGGCATGGGCTCTGCGGGTAGCCCATAAGCCGTCATATCAATCATCGAACCACTGCCTAAATCAATTGCCGTTGGTAATTGGTACTTTCTACCTAGCTCTGCAAGCTCTTCACCTTCAACTTCAGCAGTAAATCCTTCAATACTGTAATTGCTGGTATGCACTTTCATTAATAGTGCCGTTTGATCATTAATCGCATTCTCATAGTCACGTAAGTGGGTCCGATTTGTTGTTCCCACTTCAACTAATTGGCAGCCAGCCTGAGCCATGACATCAGGCACTCGAAAAGCCCCGCCAATCTCAACTAATTCACCACGAGAAACAATAACTTGCTGGCCATTCGCAACCGTTGCTAACAATAATAAAACTGCAGCAGCATTATTATTAACAATACACGCATCTTCTGCGCCAGTAAGCTCACACAGTAAATCAGCAATCGCACGGTCACGATGCCCTCGCATCGCGCCATCTAGAGAATATTCTAATGTGATAGGCGAACTCATCACTTGGCTAACCGCATTCACGGCTGTGGTCGACATTACCGCACGGCCTAAATTGGTATGTAACACCGTACCGGTCAAGTTAAACACGTTTTTTAGGGCACTTTGCCCTAAAGCTTGATGGCGTTGAACTAACTCTTTTACCCAATCTTCCTGCCAGGCAGGTAATTTCCCTGCCTGTGCAATACAGGTTCGAGCTTGCTCTTGCATCTCACGTAAACATGCAGTGACCCAGTGAGCCCCTGATTGTTCAATCAATATTTGCACTTCATCGAGTTGCAATAATTTATCAATCGCAGGAAGTTGGCGATATAAAACCAAGTCTGATTCAGCCATAGTCACGATTCTCTTTTACCGCTTATTTTTCACCAGGGAACAAGAACGGATTAATACTGCTACGTGCAAAACCTTCTTCTTCCATGCGAGCATCTAAAATAATTGACGCTAAATCATCAGCGACAGCTTCAACTTTAGCTTCTTTTTCTTGATAAAGGATTTTCAGATAGCTACCACAATCACCACAGCTTTCAGCTTTAACTGCTGCATTTTCATCATCTAATGACCAATAATTCAATTTACCCGTTTGCTCACAGTTACTGCATTTAACGCGCACCATATGCCATTCAGTTTCACATAAATTACAGTGCAAATAACGTAAACCTTGTGATGTACCAATTTGCACAATACTCGACACTGGCATGCTATTACATACAGGGCAGAAATGACGATGGTCACCATGTTCTGCACGCGCTTTACCCGGGATATTTGCTGCCATTTGTGCCCAATACACCGATAATGCAGCCCAAATAAACATCGATTTATCTGCAGGAACTTTTTCAAACTCTTCATTTAGCAGCGCAGTTGCCATGGTTTCAAGTTCTGTTTCAGACGCTTTATTCAGGTTTTCTAACGCAGGGCGAACAGACTCAGGCACGACTGGCATTAATTCGGCAATAATTGCCGTCAATAACTTGTGCCAATGTGTTGTGCGTGGAAATGTTTTTGCATCCAATGGCGAATTATTGGTATTTGTTGAACGCTCAAGGATAGATGCCATATCCATTTCTAATGGATTATCATGCTGTGCATTATGTTGCGCGGTTGCCACTTCAGCGGCAAAATTCAGATAATCTGCAAAAGGATGTTCTCCCGCACCAAGTTCTTTAAGTCGCTCAGCACGGCGCTGATATAAGCTTTTTAAGTTAGGAAACAGAACTGGTGGAATAAAACCAATTCCTTTTTCTTTCAATCTTTCTTGTCCTAACTCTTCTTTAGGAACGATACGAATACCCATTGCGTTCTCTCTTTTCTATTTTTTTATAACGACAATTCCCGAGAAAAAGCTATTTATTTTCTCGAAAGCGTTTTTGCTCATCATATTTATATCCGCGAAAGCGGTTCTCTAATGTTCAGGATAAAACAAAAGTCATCTTGAGGCTACTCTAGCCCCTGAATTATCCCTTCCATTAACCCGGAGTAGATCAAGGTAAATGTAAATCAGGATGATGATTGTTTTATTTGATATAAATAAATTGTTATCACTAGGATAAAAATTCTGAAGTTATGGTTTGAAGTGGTTATGACTACAAGCTTATGCTGCAAGCAGCCTTCTATTTGCAACAGGAATAGGTATTTCACTCTTATCTCAAGGTGTTTTTTATTGCCGTTCTTCAATAAGAAATAAATAAAAACATAAATATATTTAATATCATATCTACTGTACCTTTTAGATAAAAATAAATATAAAAAGCATTTATGGTCAATAGAATACGCGACCAAATACTATTCGGTCGCGTAACAATGAAATAACAGTTTTGCTTCTTTAGGGGTATAACAGTCCCTTTGGTATCATCAAAATACCAAATAAAAAGCCAATATTGTTAATAATCCGCTAAGCTTTAGGCTTTCAGTAATTCAGGGTAATACATACGCTTAATTGCGAGCTCTAAACCTCTAACTTCCGCTAAACCTTTTAAGCGCCCAATAGCAGAATAGCCTGGGTTGGTCACTTTTTTCAAATCATCTAAAATTTGGTGGCCATGGTCTGGTCTCATTGGAATGGGTGCAAGCCCCGCAGCATAGCGTTTCTGTTCAACCGCTAAAATGGCTTTGACCACTTCAAACATATCAACATCACCTGCAATATGATTGCCTTCATGGAAGGTATTTGGGTTATTTTCTCTCACTGTTGAACGTAAATGTGTGAAATGAATGCGATCACCAAATTCATTAATCATTTTTACTAGGTCGTTATCGGCTCGTACACCATAAGAACCTGTGCACATAGTAAACCCATTATGAATACTATCGCAGCTTTGCTTAATAAACCGCATATCTTCAATGGTAGAAACAATACGCGGTAAACCTAAAATTGGGCGTGGAGGGTCATCCGGGTGAATAGCTAAAACCACATTTTCTTCTTCACAGACAGGAACGATTTTCTGCAAGAAATAACGTAAATTCTCACGTAACTGATTTTCATCAATATTATTATACAGCGCCAAGCACTCACGGAATTGGTCTAATGTATAACCTTCTTCCGCACCCGGTAGCCCTGCGATGATGGTTTTAATCAGATTTTCAATGTCATCAGATGACATATTGGCATAATACTCAGCTGCTTCTTTAACTTCTTGTTCTGAATAACTCGCTGCCGCATTTTCACGCTTTAAAATATGAATTTCAAACGCAGCAAAAGCAATATTATCGAACCGTAACGCTTTGGAGCCATCCGGTAGCGTGTAAGCAAGGTCAGTACGCGTCCAATCTAGAATTGGCATAAAATTATAGCAAATGGTCTTAATACCACAGGATGCTAAATTACGAATACTCTGTTGGTAATTTTGAATATAGAGATCAAAATTACCTTGTTGAGTTTTAATATCTTCGTGAACAGGAATACTTTCCACGACAGACCAAACTAACCCAGCATCTTCAATGATAGCCTTACGCTTTAAAATCTCCTCGACACTCCAAACTTCACCGTTAGGAATATGGTGGAGCGCAGAGACGATACCTGTCGCCTCTGCTTGCCTAGCATCACTTAAAGAAACAGGGTCATTAGGACCGTACCAACGCCACGTATGCTCCATGAGTACTTCTCCTTCGATTATTCAAAAATAGTCTGATAAGGAATTGTTTCAAATAGGTAACCATCAAAATTGGGGTCATCAAAATCAGAAAGCTGCATTAGCGTATTTTTGACATTCTCTAAATGCTGCCACATCTCTTTTTTAGCCAACTCCGGATCACGTTTTTGTAGTGCATTTAAAATATTTTCATGATCAACCAACCACTTCTTTCGGTAAGTTGTGTTGTCAATATGTTCGTGAAGCTTATCCCACATAGGGCTTTGTAACCGCACAGCCCAGATATCATCAATAATCTTCGCCATCATGTCATTCTTGCTTGCGCGAGCAATTAACACGTGGAACTTATGATCATTAGCATCGTCACTTTCATTATTTGCGACTTTAATTCGCTCATCTTCTAATAATGCGCGGATCTCTTGGATATCAGCTTTTGTTGCTGACAAAGCAGCGCATGCAGCTATCGCACTTTCAATCACTTGGCGAGCTTGCAGTATTTCAAAAGGGCCATGATCTAAACTTTTAATTTCATCAATCAATAGGTCTGGATGATTAATGACATAAACCCCAGAACCTTTCTTGATAGAAACCAATTTTTCAATTTCCAACATGATGAGTGCTTCACGTACCAATGAGCGACTAACATCATATTTTTTAGCGATCTCACGCTCTGGCATTAAACGACTTCCTATCGGATATTCACCAGATGCAATGAGCTCTTTTAACTGCTGACCTAGGTATTGGTACGAGCGGTATTGAGTTTTCATATATATGTACAACGCGTTGTCGAATTAAATTTAGTTCTTCCATTGTAGATTATCGTCCCTCATTACAATGGTCAACCAATTTATCCACTATTTCCGCAAAATTAGTTAACCAATTTGTGATCAGATTCACTTATTGTCGTCTTTTTAGTCATTGTTTTTTAATTTACCGATTGATAGAGTGAAAAAAAGAGAATTTGGTCAACCAATAAATAAACCACTTTGAGTATTTCACGGTAATTTGGTTGATCAGTTGGTTAACACGTAATAGGGATTCGGGCCAAAATGAAAATCATAAAAGCAGAAGTCTTTGTATGTAGCCCCGGTCGTAATTTTGTCACATTAAAAATTACGACCGATGAAGGCGTATATGGATTAGGTGATGCCACCCTTAACGGGAGAGAGCTCTCTGTAGCATCCTATCTTCAAGATCACCTCTGTCCTCAGCTAATAGGCCGTGACCCACATAAAATTGAAGATATTTATCAGTTCTTCTATAAGGGAGCTTACTGGCGTAGAGGCCCAGTTACGATGTCCGCCATTTCTGCGATTGATATGGCACTGTGGGATATTAAAGGCAAAATTGCCAACCTTCCGGTCTATCAGTTACTCGGTGGCGCTTCTCGTGAAGGAGTGATGGTTTATTGCCACACCACGGGTACCGATATTGCTGAAACACTAGATAACTACGCAAAATATAAAGAAAAAGGTTTTAAAGCGATCCGTGTGCAATGTGGCATTCCAGGAATGGCAACCACCTATGGACAGAGTAAAGGAAAAAACCTTGCTTATGAACCTGCCACAAAAGGCCATCACCCTGAAGAACAACTTTGGTCAACCGAAAAATATCTGGACTTTATGCCCAAACTGTTTGAAGCCGTTCGGGACAAATATGGCTTCAATGAGCACCTTTTACACGATATGCACCATCGCTTGACCCCTATTGAAGCGGCTCGCTTCGGTAAAAGTATTGAAGATTATCGATTATTTTGGATGGAAGACCCAACACCAGCGGAAAACCAAGCTTGTTTTAGATTAATTCGTCAACATACCGTCACCCCAATCGCCGTAGGTGAAGTTTTTAATAGCATTTGGGATTGTAAACAATTGATTGAAGAGCAACTCATCGATTATATCCGCACCACAATCACGCATGCTGGTGGGATCACGGGAATGCGCCGAATTGCTGATTTTGCTTCACTTTACCAAGTCAGAACTGGTTCTCATGGTCCATCTGACTTATCCCCAATTTGCCATGCTGCCGCCTTACACTTTGACCTTTGGGTACCCAATTTCGGCGTTCAAGAGTTTATGGGCTATTCAGAAGAAATGTTGTCCGTATTTACGACCAACTGGACGTTCAACGATGGTTATATGCACCCAAGTGATAAGCCCGGTTTAGGTATCGATTTTAATGAAAAACTGGCAGCGAAATACCCGTACAACCCAGCTTATCTTCCAGTCGCTCGTCTCGAAGACGGCACGTTGTGGAACTGGTAATTTTTATTTTATTCGGAGTCAAATATGAAAGCTGTAAAATCGGTAGTAATTAAAGAACCCAATACGTTATTGATTGAAGAACGTTCAGTTCCTGAACCGGCTGAAAATCAAGTACAAATAAAAGTTCGCTTAGCCGGTATTTGTGGTTCTGACAGCCATATCTACCGTGGCCATAACCCATTTGCAAAATATCCACGTGTGATTGGCCATGAATTTTTCGGTGTCATTGAAAAAGTGGGTTCAGACGTAGACAGTAAACGCGTTGGTGAACGTGTCTCTATCGACCCAGTCCTTAGCTGTGGTCATTGTTACCCATGCTCAATTGGTAAACCAAATGTGTGTGAAACACTAGAAGTATTGGGTGTTCATACTGATGGCGGGTTCACTGAATATGTCAATGTCCCTGCGGCCAATGCTTATACTATTCCTGATTCAATCAGCGATGAATGTGCCGTTACCGTTGAGCCATACTCTATTGCCGCCAACGTGACTTCGCATGTTCACCCAACTCAAGATGACATCGCATTAGTCTATGGTGCGGGTACGATTGGGTTAACCTGCGCACAGGTTCTCAAAGGGGTTTATCAAGTCAAAACCTTGATTATGGTTGACCGTGTGGCTGAACGTTTAGCAAGAGCAAAAGATTGTGGTGCTGATATTGTCATTGATAACTCACAAACCCCACTACCAGAGCAACTCAAAGCACTGGGGCTTCGCCCAACGTTAGTACTTGATGCCGCTTGCCATCCCGCTATCTTACAAGAAGCTATCTTGATTGCTTCCCCCGCAGCAAGAGTTTCTATTATGGGCTTTTCAAGTGAAGCAAGTGCCGTTACACAGCAAAGTATCACCAGCAAAGAGATTTCATTGTTTTCTTCACGTTTGAATGCCAAAAAATTCCCTGAGGTGATTAGCTGGATAGAATCTAAAAAAATTGACCCAACGAAAATCTTGACGCATCAGTTCCCATTCACTGAAGCACAAGAGGCAATCTTAACCTTTGAAAAAGACCAGAAAACCTGCTGTAAAATTCTTTTAACCTTTTAATTTAATTAAAAAAAATAAATTCGATTTGGATACTACCCTACGTGATTAATAGGATAATAATATGAATACTCAGTCAATTGACCCATCAGGGAAAGTGGAACGCAGTTCTGGCGATCTAACCAAAGCTGCAGTTTCAGGCTGGCTAGGAACCGCTCTAGAGTTTATGGATTTCCAGCTTTACTCGTTAGGTGCAGCACTTGTTTTCCATGAAATATTTTTCCCTGAACAATCCGCTTCAATGGCATTAATTCTTGCGATGGGAACTTATGGTGCCGGATATGTCGCACGTATTGTTGGTGCGATTTTCTTTGGTCAAATGGGCGACCGAATCGGTCGTAAAAAAGTACTCTTTATCACCATCACCATGATGGGGGTGTGTACTACATTAATCGGGGTATTACCAACCTACGCACAGGTAGGTATCCTCGCACCGCTGTTATTAGTTCTCTTGCGAATTATTCAAGGCTTAGGGGCAGGCGCTGAAATTTCAGGCGCAGGTACCATGCTGGCAGAATATGCACCAAAAGGCCGCCGTGGTATTGTGGCCTCATTAGTGGGTCTGGGAACAAACTGTGGCACATTAAGCGCAACTGCGATTTGGGCAGTCATGTTCTTCTGGTTAGATAAGTCAGACTTACTGGCTTGGGGCTGGCGTGTACCGTTCTTGGCAAGCTTCGTGGTAATGCTGTTTGCTGTATGGTTACGACTGAATCTGAAAGAAAGCCCTGTATTTGAGAAAGTGCAAAATACGGAAGAACAAGAAGCCAAAGTTGCAGTACAAACACCACCGAAAGAAAGTTTCTTTGCCATGTTTAAATCTAAAGCATTTTGGTTAGCGACTGGCATTCGTTTCGGTCAAGCAGGTAACTCTGGGTTAATTCAAACTTTCTTAGCAGGATATTTGGTTCAAAGCCTATTGTTTGATAAGAGTATTCCAACTGATGCGATCATGATCAGCTCCGTTGTCGGTTTCCTAACTATTCCTGTGATTGGTCTGATATCCGATAAATTTGGTCGTCGTATTCCTTATATTATTCTTAGTTTATCTGCCATGTTGCTCGCCTACCCGATGTTATCTGTCATCGTCGATGGTGCGAACAGCGTTAGCTTAATTACCATCTGTATTATTATCGTTCATAACTGTTCAGTACTCGGATTATTTGCCTTAGAAAATATTACGATGGCTGAAATGTTCAACTCACGTAACCGCTTCACCGGTATGGCTGTGGCCAAAGAAATTGGTGGCTTAATTGCCTCTGGCTTAGGCCCAGTTCTAGCAGGTATTTTCTGTAGCGTCACCGGAAGCTGGTGGCCAATTGCCATCATGATCATCATTTACTCTGCCATTTCATTAATCAGCGCCATCATTATGCCTGAAGTGAAAGATCGTGATTTAACCAGTACGTTGGATGCTGTTGAAGAGGCTGAACAACAAAAAGGTAAAGTGAAATATGCAACTGTCAACCAATAACCTAAACCAATTACCTGCGACTATCAAAGTACCAAGCTATGATAGGGAGCAGATAAAGGTAAAAATGCTTCACTTAGGTTTCGGCGCGTTCCATCGCGCCCACCAAGCCATCTTTGCCGATATTTTAGCCACAGAACAGCAGAGTAATTGGGGTTTTTGCGAAGTCAATTTAGTCGGTGGCGAGCAACAAATTGAAGATTTACTCGCTCAAGATTGCCTTTATAACGTAGTTGAAATGCAAGGCGATAATTGGCAAACCCGTACGGTGGGGGTGGTAAAAGAAGCATTACACCCAACCATTCACGGAATTGATGCTGTTATCAATCGCATGTTAGATCCTAACATTGCCATCGTTTCCATGACTGTTACTGAAAAAGGTTATTGCTATGTACCCGCGACAGGCTCAATTGATTTTTCTAACCCCGCTATCGCACATGATTTAGCCTCACCAGATACCCCTAAATCATTGCCGGGCCTGATTGTTGAGGCGTTAAAACGCCGTAAAGCACTAGGTATTGCGCCATTTACAGTCATGTCCTGTGATAATATGCCTGAAAATGGCCATATTACGAAAAATGTCATTTTAGCGATGGCCGCAAAACAGGATGTCACACTGGCCAATTGGATTGAAGCCAACGTCACTTTTCCATCTACCATGGTGGATAGAATTGTACCTGCCATGACACCAGACACTGCAGAGAAAATTCAATCTCAACTGGGCCCTATCGTCGATAAAGTCGCCATTGCCTGTGAGCCATTTCGCCAGTGGGTGATTGAAGACAATTTTGTCGCGGGCCGTCCTGAGTGGGAAAAAGCGGGCGCTCAATTAGTGACAGATGTCATTCCATTTGAAGAAATGAAACTGCGCATGTTAAATGGTAGCCACTCTTTCCTTGCATATTTAGGTTATTTGGCTGGTTACCAATACATTAATGAGTGCATGCAGGATAGCGCTTATGAAAAAGCGGCTTATCACCTGATGGTCAATGAGCAAGCACCAACGTTATCCATCAAAAATGTGGATTTACCCGCCTATGCTAATGCCCTGATTGAGCGTTTCAAAAATACGGGGTTGAAACATCGTACTTGGCAAATCGCGATGGATGGAACGCTGAAATTATCTCAACGTTTACTCGACTCTATCCAAATTCATCTTAAAAACGGCCAATCATTTGATTATTTAGCCTTAGCGGTTGCGGGATGGATGCGTTATGTCAGCGGAAAAGATGATCATGGCGCAGAAATTCAAGTCAGCGACCCACAGGCTGTAAAATTGGCTGAGCTAGTTGCAAACAGCACTGATGATGAAAGCCGTGTTCGCGCACTGCTTTCTCTCAACAGTTTGTTTACCGACGAACTGGTTAATAATTCGTTATTTACTGAAAAGGTGACTGCATTCTACCTTTCACTACGTGATAACGGTGCCAAAAAAACAGTTGAAGCGCTCAACCACCAGCACGACCTATAACAACATCTTAGCAGGCGGGGCTTCCCCGCCTCTTTCATCCAAACTAGTTTGAATCTATTGGCATTCCTTTATTTTCTTTCGAAAACTGATGTCCAAAGAAAAATATCAAACACAATGGAATTAGTGTGGCAAATAAAGCATATTCCTTTGCATAATCAGCTAATAACACCATCATGAAAGCCCCGCCAGCAAAGCCCAATAGCGTCAGAAAATAACAATAACTTTTATATAATGCACTTTTTCTTTCTTGACCTTTAAATGCAATAGACTCTGCCAATGAACTAAAGCCCAGTTGCACATTCAAGGTCACCGCAATATTGCCATATAGCATGCCATTAATCTTATGAAACGCATTACCTTGCATTCCCGCAATAAAAGAAAGAGCCCAAACAGCATGAAACCCATTTGACTGCACGTTAAATAAGAAAATATAAATAATAAGTAATAATAAAAGGACAATTTCCAATGACAATAACGTAAATGTCCAGGTTTTTTCATCAGTATTATAGCGATAACGGATCCATGCCAACAGCATTGCTCCCGCACCAAAGGAAATAATAGAAATAATATAAGGCATCACTGCGGTTAGGCCGTGCTTAGCAAACTCATAACCTAACATAATAATATTGCCTGACTGAAAAGTAGCGAATGATTTAGTCGTAAAAAAGGCATACCCATCAAGCATTCCTGATGCAATAGCTAATAAAAATGCGATCGTGGGTAACTGCATAAAAGGGACTTTAGGAGAGGAAATCATAGTTTACTTACCTGTCTTGATGATTCTTTTTCTGACTGACTTAGTCGACTAATAATCGAGGTGATGTATACCGTAAAAATAGGAAAAACCGTCATACCAGTAGCCGCCAGAATAGTGGTAATGACTTTACCAGCACTCGTCACTGGGATAATATTTGAACCCAATGTGGTGACAGTCATTGCCGCCCACCAAATGGCATCCCCGTAAGTTTTAACATCAACATTAAGACCCCGTTCGAAAATGTAAAAAATTAAGCTAATAAAATAAACCGTTGAAAATAACAAAATCATATAAGATAAAAATAATGCCGTCGTATTTCGTTTTACAACCATCATCATAAGCATGACAAACGCTGCACCACCACGAAATAAGGGGATAAACCGAATAAGATAAATTTGCTCCTCAGTAAATTTTATCGATGTGTAATCCAATATGGTTAAATACGGAACAGATAACAAAACGATAATCGCGTATTTTTTGACAAACTTTTTTTTGTTTTTTGAAATAAATAAAAAAATAAAAAAATCACATGTAAAATAAATGCAGATCCAAAATTGAATATCAAAATAAATTGACCGCTTGAGAAAGGGGTCATGATTAAAGGTTTCAATAGAAATACTCGCTATTAAAACCAACGAGGCCACAATCCCTAAAAAATGAAGTGTTTTAATCCACGTTTCTTGACTACCAAACTGTCGAAAAGTCAGCATATTAATAATCTAATTATTGAAGCCATTAATAGGGCTTTTATTCATGATAAGATCCCGTTGCTATTTTTCTAACAACAACGGGAAAATATAAACATTACTGTGTTAACGGGGGAAACCAAATAGCTTGCTGGCCACTCACCAATCGTTCTTGGTTAATCCACGTAAAAGGAGCAGGTACCTGAGCTTGCAAACGCACATCTTCAGCCCCTCGTTGTGCGGTTAAGGTTGGAGTAAGCACGACAGGCTCTGGCCCATAAATAGCCGCTGACGTCGAATCACGTTCGTTTCGTCCTCCACAAACCACCCATAATTGGTTTAATGTCGCGATGGCATAAGGGATAAAATCGGCACGTCCTGTCGGCGGCTCTTCAACCGAAAAAAGATGGCTATCAATTTCTACTTTTAAATCACTCGGGATACCGGCTGGTGCAGCAAGGATATCAGCGCGTAACGTACTGTATAACCCCCCTAATTCAGGAACATCTAATTCATGTGCAGCCGCCAGTGCAATACGCCCAATTGGCGTTGCTGTCACACTCACAGAACTACCCGCTGTTGCCCAGCCACTATCTCGCTCATTAAGATGTGTAACGCGATAGCGCGCTAATATTTCCCCTAATGGCCCTGCAAGCACCACCGTATGGAACAATTTATCCGTTTCAATTTCAGGGTAGCTTCCAACAATATACCCTTTCCCCTTTTGAGCCGCCTGACTCAATGTTTGCTCAAAAGTGCCCCCTTGTTGTTCGGCATAAGACAAAATAATGTTGGGATCGTTGGTATAAGGTAGCGCAGAAAGCTCAGGAAGAACCAGCAACTCATTTTCTCCCACTAGGACTGAGTTTAGCTTAGAAAGCGATTTTTCCCACTGCGCCGCAATCAGCGTTGTTTGCGTTATTGTTGATGTGGCATTGATATCTGTCGGGCTACGATGAAAAGCAAGCATTGGGAAATATAATTCAGGCCGACGCTTCGCCAGTAATGCATCGCGCTGTTTATCCGCTTCATCTAAGTCAATCATCGCACTGTATATGCCATTTAATCCCGGTTCTAACTCTAATGGGCTAAGCACTGGAGATTGAGCCACTTTATGTCCTGATGGTGCCCATACGCTCGAACCACCATTATAATAGAGCTGCCCTTTGGTAATTGGATTAGTTTCAATTCCACTACGTGTTGCACAAATTACCCAGACACCATTGAAAGCACTCATATGCTGTACATGCGCAACGGTTGAGTGATCCCCAAGCATTTCAGCAGGACTCGCGTTAGGCATCATGCGGTCGGATACTGAATGCCAACCAATGATTTGTGCCCCTTCTAATGCGGCTAACCGTACATATTGCCAGTAGGTATCATCATAACAAATCAGTAATGCGATACGGCCAATCGGTGTTTCAAAGGTTTTGACGCCGGTATTACCAGGAGCAAACACTTTTTGATCTTGAGAATTTAGGCCTATTTTACGATATTTACCAATAATGCCTTCCGGCCCCATCAAAACGGCTGAATTATAAGCCAGCCCAGTTTCGCTATCGCGCTCCGCGATACCCACACTCATATACATTCCTGTTCGAGCCAGTACGGGTAGTATTGCAGCGGTCGTTTTGCCAGGGATAGTATCTAAATAAGGCGCTAATTCTGTAGAGTCCGAAAATAAATAACCACTCACAGCCGTCTCTGGAAATACGGCATAATTTACCCCTTGAGCGGCCACTTTTTCTG
Source organism: Providencia sp. PROV130 (assembly GCF_028482225.1). Lineage (NCBI taxonomy): Bacteria > Pseudomonadati > Pseudomonadota > Gammaproteobacteria > Enterobacterales > Morganellaceae > Providencia > Providencia sp. PROV130. Next base: position 56,524 of record NZ_JAMPQC010000022.1, read on the forward strand.
CCGCTTCAACTAAACGTTGAATATTTCCATTTAAATCTCCCCATGCAGGAATAAAATCAACGGCTGCCACCTTACTACTTTTTTTTATTTCAGCAATACTCATACAATAATCCTTATTCAAAGAATTTATTAGTAAATAAATAATTTTTGCTATTAATAAAAATAAATACTAAACAGGAAGAATATTTCTATAATTCCAAATAATTTAGGTAATAATAGCTTGAGTGCAGCGGCTATATTTGAGTACATCGAGTATCTAAATATAGCCGCTAATATTAATTTTCTTTTTTAGAGAATCATATTAAGAGCGAATTTAATGTTATTAATTAAATAACATTATTTTTTTTCATTTCCATAATTTGTTCATCACTATAACCAAGCTCTTTTAACACTTCATTATTATGTTCCCCTAGCAATGGAGCACTTTTAATTTCAGGGATAAACGCTGAAAACTTCATTGGGCAACCCACCGTTAAATATGAGCCTCGTTTTGGTTGCTGAACCTCGACAATTGAGCCACTACGACGCAAAGAAGGGTCTTCCATAATTTCTTTCATACTTAATACTGCGGAACATGGCACATCAAACTGATCAAAATAGTCGGTTAGTGCATGTTTATCTTTGTCTTTGGCGATTTCTTCGATTGCATCCCATACATCTTGGATATGGCTTGCACGTGCCTGTGTAGTAGCAAAAACAGGGTCAGTTTTCCATTCTGGGCGCCCAATTGCATCACAGGTATTTTCCCAATTATGATCTTGATTAATAAAATAAATATAGGCATTTGGATCAACATCACTGCCTTTACATTTGAGCATCGTGCCCGGCTGGCCACCCCCACTCGCATTTCCCTCACGGGGAACCGCATCACCAAATGTTCCATTGGGATATTGAGGATACTCCTCTAAGAAACCGAGTTTTTCTAAACGTTGTTGATCACGTAATTTCACACGACATAAATTAAGCACTGCATCTTGCATCGACATCGTAACACGTTGCCCTTTACCTGTTTTTTCACGGTGTAATAATGCTGTCAGTATGCCTATCAATAAATGCATACCCGTATTACTGTCCCCCAATGCCGCAGCGCTTACCGTTGGAGGGCCATCCGGAAAGCCTGTCGTTGATGCTGATCCTCCCGCAGATTGAGCAACATTTTCATAGGCCTTAACGTTCGCATAGGGCGAATTTTCATTAAACCCTTTAATCGAGCCAAAAATTAACCGTGGATTAAGTTCTTGAATGTACTCCCATGTGAACCCCATATGGTCGATAGCCCCCGGATGAAAATTTTCAATTAATACATCAGACTGACGTATTAATTTCTCCATCACGGCTTTTCCCTCTGGGGTTTTGGTGTTGAGCTCTAAAGAGCGTTTATTACTATTTAACATCGTAAAATATAACGCATCGACATCTGGAATATCTCGTAATTGGTTACGAGTCACATCCCCAACCCCTGGGCGTTCAATTTTGATTACATCAGCACCAAACCAAGCAAGCATTTGTGTACAAGATGGGCCTGACTGAACTCCCGTAAAATCAAGAACGCGTATCCCATCAAGCGGTTTTGAAGAAGTCATAATTCACCTTTTTACAAAACTGCCATGGCGTCATTTCTCACGCCATGGCAACTCATTTTGACCCGTTTATTCTTTCTATGAAACAAGTCGAGAGATGTAGATCCACGCTGGAGCTGCGATGATAAAACCAAGCACACTCACCGCCAGCGATGCTGTTCCTGTTCGGGTATACAGATTAAAGCGACTTGCAATAATTATTCCAGAGAACGCTGGTGGTAACGCCCCGGCTAATACCATCATTTGCAGTTGCTCTGTACCCATATTAAACATCATACCCGCCAGCAACATTAACCCTGGCATTAACACTAGCTTTAATAACGTGTTATAGACAATCTCACCATCGAACTCGAACTTATTCGCGGCTAATGTCAGACCCGCAGCAAATACCGCAACACCGGAGTTTGCTTTCGCAATTAAATCAAATGTCGGGTCCCAAACAGTTGGAATTTTCACACCAACTAGTACCAGTGCAGTCGCGAGTACCGGAGCCCATACGACAGGTTCTTTAAAGGCTGAGATTAATGCATCCATACCGCCGCCGCCTTTTTTCCCTTCTGCATCAGATGGGTTCAGTAAGAACAAGCCGATAGGAATTGTAATGGCATTAACGATGATGGATATAATGGCAACAACTAATCCCGTTGAAACGGTTTCACCATAAATAGGGTCTAGAACCGCAAACCCTAAGAAACCAATTGTCGGAGAACCTGCAATTAATGCACATACCGCAGCTTCGCCACGACTATGTTTAAAAATATATTTACAGCTAAAGAAAGAGAAAAAGAAACAAACGAGCAAGACCACAAATGAAATAATAGTCAATTTAGCGTCTGCAAATATCATTTCTCGATTAGCGCGCGCTATAGACACAAATAATGCAGCAGGTAATGCGTAATTTAATACCAACTTATTAAATGCTTTCGCTTGATCACTGGTAAACACATTTCGTTTACCACTCACATAACCTAATACCATAATAATAATGATAGGTAATAGGTCACTCATAAAAATCTTATACATAAAATCAGCCATAAGACCCACCTATTTGGCAATAAGACCCTGTACGCAGCTCATCAAAATGAGCCGCGTAAAGTAATCTTTGTTAGTTAACGTGATGCTGCGTTAATTTTTTACTACAGACTTCGGATTTAAATTACCAATATGGCCACTTTCCGTTCCAACTGCAGGGTCAATAACGACATTTATCAAGGTTGGATGACCCGATGTTAAACCGGCCTTCAAGGCTTCCTGTATCTCTGCTGGCGTTGTTGCTTGATAGCCAATGCCACCAAAAGCCTCGATCATTTTGTCATAACGCGCTCCACCCATTAAAACTGTAGGGGAAGGGTCTTGGTCACCATGGAGATTTACGCCATCACCACGGTAAATCCCACCATTATTGAAAATCAAAATAGTGACAGGCAATTTGTAACGACAAATCGTTTCAATTTCCATACCACTAAAGCCGAATGCACTATCGCCTTCAATCGCTACAACAGGCTTACCGCTGGTTACAGCTGCACCAACTGCATAGCCCATTCCAACGCCCATTACGCCCCAGGTTCCACAATCTAAGCGTTTACGTGGTTGGTACATATCAATAATATTTCGTCCGTTATCAAGCGTGTTAGCACCTTCATTAACGACATAAACATCTTGGTGATCGACCAGCACATCGCGGATTGCGCGTAAGGCGTTAAAGTAATTCATAGGAGAAGTGTCAGTGTTTAACTTAGCTGCCATTTTCTCGACATTAATTTTCTTGTGCTCATCAATACTAGCGAGCCATTCCGTTGGAGATTTAACAGGGATTGATTTGAGCCCTGCCAATAAAGACTCGATACTTGAGTAAATATCACCAACAACAGGGGCGGTTATTGGGCGGTTACTATCAATTTCAGAAGGTTCAATATCTAACTGAATGAATTGAGTTTCTGGTGACCAGTGCTTACCTTTACCATGATCAAGCAACCAATTAAGGCGAGCTCCCATTAACACCACAACATCCGCACTGGATAAGGCATATGAACGAGCTGATGCCGCTGACTGGGGATGCGTATCTGGTAACAGCCCTTTTGCCATTGACATCGGTAAATAAGGGATGCCCGTCGTTTCAATAAATTGACGAATATTGTCATCCGCTTGAGCATAAGCGGCGCCTTTACCCAAAATAATTAATGGCCGCTTAGCTGAGGCGAGCAGCTTAAGGGCTTTATTCACTGAATCGGGTGATGGAATTTGTCTTGGCGCAGGGTCTTCTACTGTAAAAATGGTTTTATCCGCCGCGTCTTTATCCATCACGGCAGACAACACTTCCGTTGTTAAATCAAGATAAACTCCACCTGGACGGCCTGATACCGAAGCGCGGATTGCTCGCGCGAGTGCGATACCAAGGTCTTCGGGTTTATTCACACGGTAAGACGCTTTTACAAAGGGTTTTGCCGTGTTCATTTGGTCTAATTCTTCGTAATCACCCTGCTGCAAATCAATTATCGCTCTGTCGCTCGAACCACTGATTTGAATCATTGGAAAACCGTTGGTGGTTGCATTAGCCAGCGCCACCATACCATTTAAAAAACCTGGCGCCGAAACCGTTAAGCAGATACCCGGTTTTTGGGTGATAAAACCACTAATTGCAGCCGCATTACCCGCGGATTGTTCATGGCGAAATCCAATATAGCGAATACCTTCAGCTTGTGCATGCCTTGCCATGTCAGTCACTGGAATTCCAACAACACCGTAGATTGTATCAATGCCATTTTTTTTAAGTGCATCGACAATAATATGCATACCATCAGTCAGGTTTTGGGTTTGATCAGCAGACATGTCTACCTCATAATTAACTGATTAAAAGATTAAAAAGGAGTGATAAATCACTCCCAATTTTTAAAATTAGATCGCTTTGTTCGCGCGCATAGCTGCAATTTCATCTGCGCTATAGCCTAATTCAGTTAGGACTTGATCTGTGTGCTCACCCAACAATGGCGCACTTTTGATATCGGGTGTAAATGAGGAGAATTTCATCGGGCAACCTACCGTCAAGTAAGTCCCGCGTTTTGGCTGTTCAACTTCAACAATACTTCCGCTCTTACGCAGAGATTGGTCTCGTGCAATTTCACGCATACTGAGTACAGGGGCACAAGGTACACCGTATTTACTCAAATATTCGACCGCTTCATGTTTATCTTTATCTGCTAAGAATTTTTCAATTTCAGCAAAAATATCAAAGATATGAGGTTGACGAGCCTTTGGTGTATTGTAAGCAGGGTCAGTTGCCCATTCAGGCTTACCAATAGCGACACAGGTTTGCTCCCAGTCCTGTTCTTGGATAGTAAAATAAATATAAGCATTTGGGTCGGTTTCCCAGCCTTTACATTTTAAAATCCAACCTGGCTGGCCGCCGCCACCAGCATTACCACCACGAGGAACAGCATCACCAAACGTACCATTTGGATATTGCGGGTATTCTTCAAGGTAGCCAATTTTCTCTAATCGTTGCTGGTCACGAAGTTTGACTCGGCACAAGTTGAGTACAGCATCTTGCATCGACATAGTCACTCGCTGACCTTTGCCTGTTTTCTCGCGGTGTAATAGCGCTGCAAGTAAGCCTATGAGCAAGTGCATACCCGTATTGCTATCACCTAACGCTGCGGCACTCACTAATGGTGGGCCATCCCAAAAACCTGTCGTGGAGGCAGCACCACCTGCGGCTTGGGCAACGTTCTCGTAGGCTTTAACATCGGCATAAGGAGAGTCTTCATCAAAACCTTTGATGGAACCGAAAATCAAACGAGGATTTAATTCTTGAATGTGTTCCCAAGTGAAACCCATATGGTCAATTGCACCTGGATGAAAGTTCTCAACGAGGACGTCGGCTTGCTTAATCAGCCGCTCCATCACCTCTTTACCTTCTGGTGTTTTAGTATTTAATTCTACTGAGCGCTTATTACTATTAAGCATTGTGAAATACAGCGCATCCACATCAGGAATATCCCTTAATTGATTGCGCGTGACATCTCCAACTCCCGGACGTTCAATCTTAATAACATCCGCGCCGAACCACGCTAACATTTGAGTACAAGATGGCCCTGATTGTACACCGGTGAAATCCAGTACTTTAATACCTTGTAAAGGAAGATCCATGTGTTACCTCTTTATTTAGCTGTCGTAAAAGGAATGTAAGACGGTTCAATTATTTAGCTGCGTTAAAAAGATATTTATATATATGATGGTTTTTATATTTATTACTAACTACATGACTATTTTTATTAAATAATATCACCAATGTCCAGTAATTAATTCCATTAATATATGTAAACCATAACATTCTTAAAACAACTCAACGCCAGCATATTAATTCAACTTAAACTTGCAATTAGAAACAAAATATCGAATTAATCAATAACGCCCATTTAAGATAGCTATTTATTGATCTAATATCAATATTCAATAGCTATTCACAAAGAAATAACAATTATAAAAATAGTTTATTATCAATGAGTTGGCTGATTAGTATCTTTTTTTCACATAAAATAAAAACGAATAAATGTTTATTTGTTTATTCTTGGTTTAAAAATAATGTAAATTATACGCGAAATAAGAGCATCCATATTTGATGAGTGTTTTTATTAATCTTATTTTGATTAACTATAATGATAATAAATCGTAAACAGGTCATCTAATAAATATATCTAATTTTCTTTCTTTCAAATAAATTGAATGTTTATATTTTTTAGATATAAAAAACCCACAAATAACATTAGTCATTTGTGGGTTTGATAACAACAATAATAATAAAACTTAGTTTTTCTCTTGTTGCTGTTTTTGCTGTTTTTCTTTTTCCAAAAGCTGGCGGTACCACAATGGATGGTGCTTTCTAGCCCAACCACGAGTCACCCAACCTTCAACCATCGCACGCACTGAACCTTTCACCCAAATCGCGGCATAAGCGTGGACCACAATCATAATGATCAGCGCAATCGCAGAGAGCGAGTGAATAAGAATCGCTGCGCGATAAACAGGGATTGGGAAGTAATCTGCGAAATAAGGACGCCACATAATCACTCCCGTGACCACCAGCGCTAATAAGCAAATAGTCACCACCCAATACACCCCTTTTTGACCGAGGTTATATTGGCCGACATCACCAGCTTCTTCATTTTTCAGCACTTTACCGATATTTTTTGCCCACTTGATATCTTCTTTATTAATGAAGTTATGGTGGAAATAGCGGAAGAACATAAATACGAACAGCAAGAACATCGCCGTACCCACAAATGGATGCAAAATTCGCGACAGTTGTGGTGTGCCTAAAATGTTCATAAACCAGTTGAGGGATGGGAAAAAGAACCCTAACCCACTGATTGCGGTGAACAAAAAGCAAATCACAACCGCCCAGTGATTGATCCTTTCAATCGGTTTATGGCGGATGATTTTGTCGTTATCATCTGGCATCATTTCTGATCCTCCCCTTCTTTTGATTTCGAAGTGTCAGAGGACATTGCATTATGCAAATCTTCTAAAGCTTCTTCTTCATCTTTTTTGGAGACGCGGTTCGGACCAATACCCACATAGTGGAAGATGGCCGCCGCAAATGTTGCAGCAAAACCAACCGCTGCTAACGGCTTCCAGATACCTTTCCAGAAAGTGACTGTAGGGCTGATTGTCGGGTTTTCCGGCAATCCGTGATACAACTGCGGTTTATCTGCATGGTGTAAAACGTACATCACGTGCGTACCACCAACCCCCTCAGGGTCATATAAACCTGCGTTTGCATAACCACGAGTTTTCAGCTCTTCAACACGCTCACCTGCCATGTTAATCATGTCTTCTTTGCTACCAAAGTGTATAGCGCCGGTTGGACACGTTTTCACACACGCAGGCTCTTGGCCGACTTCAACACGGTCAACACACAGCGTACATTTGTAGGCACGGTTATCTTCTGGGTTAATACGCGGTACATCAAACGGGCAACCCGCAATACAGTAACCACAACCAATACAATGTTCCGATTGGAAATCAACGATACCGTTTTTGTACTGTACTATCGCGCCTTCCGAAGGGCACGCCTTCAGACAGCCTGGGTCAGCACAGTGCATACAGCCATCTTTACGGATCAGCCATTCAAATTTATCGTTCTCTTCCACTTCAGAAAAGCGCATTACCGTCCATGATTTAGCGGTTAAATCTGTTGGGTTATCATATACCCCAACGTTAGTCCCGATTTTGTCACGGATATCGTTCCATTCGGAACACGCGACCTGACAAGCTTTACAGCCGATACAGGTCGTCACATCGATAAGCTTTGCAACTTCTTCCTTATAGTCCCGCACCTGAGGCGCGGGAGTCAGGGAATTGGTGGCAGAGCGACGAATAATGTCCTGAGATTGCATTGACATAATTTATCTCCTTACACCTTTTCCACATTGACAAGGAACGATTTAAATTCCGGTGTCTGAGTATTCGCATCACCCACATACGGCGTTAACGTGTTAGCAATAAAGCCTTTCACAGCCAAGCCTTCAAAGCCCCAGTGAATAGGGATACCGATGGTATCGATATCTTTACCCGCCACCTTCAGCGTATGAATACGTTTAGTGACCACGGCTTTTGCTTTGATATAACCGCGTTTAGAGCTAACTTTCACCGTATCACCTTGTTTGATACCTTTTTCATTCGCCAGACGTTCACCAATTTCAATGAACTGTTGTGGCTGAATGATGGCATTTAACAAGGCATGCTTTGTCCAATAGTGGAAATGTTCAGTCAAGCGATAAGTCGTTCCCACATAAGGGAATTCTGTCGCTTTACCCATTTGCGCCCAGTCATCTTTAAACACACGAGCAGCAGGGTTCGAAACTACATTTGGATGCAGAGGGTTGGTATCCAGCGGCGTTTCGATAGGTTCGTAGTGCTCTGGGAATGGGCCTTCCGCCATTTTATCCAGTGCGAATAGACGTCCCATACCTTCTGGCTGCATGATAAACGGACCAACACCACTTCCTGGTGCGGCATTGCTATAGTCAGGAATATCCATCCCTGTCCATTTGCTGCCATCCCACTCAAGGATTTGGCGTTTTGGATCCCACGGTTTACCCATTGGGTCTGCTGATGCACGGTTATAAATCACACGGCGGTTCAGAGGCCACGCCCATGCCCAACCTAATGTGTTACCCAGACCTGTTGGGTCAGAGTTATCACGGTTAGCCATTTGATTGCCTTTTGGCGTCCAACTACCTGCAAATATCCAGCAGCCACTCGCAGTGGTACCGTCATCACGTAACTGGGCAAACGAGCTCAGCAGTTCGCCTTTTTTCACCAGAACGTTGCCATCAGCGTCTTTCAAGTCAACTAAAGCATAACCATTGTTTTCTTGAGCGACTTCTTCTGGCGTTGGATTATCTCGGTCGAAGTAATTCCAAGTCATACTTAGAACTTGTTCAGGTACCGCACCGCCTTCAGAGGCATACAGTTGACGTAGACGATGGAAAATACCAGACAGAATTTCACCATCACTGATCGCTTCACCTGGGGCATCCGCACCTTTCCAGTGCCACTGCAACCAACGTGCCGAGTTAACAATCGAACCATTTTCTTCAGCAAAACAGCAAGATGGCAGGCGGAATACCGTAGTTTGGATTTCTTCCGGATTCACATCATTCATTTCGCCGTGATTTTGCCAGAAATTCGACGTTTCCGTATTCAGTGGGTCAACGGTAATCAAAAATTTCAGTTTTGACAGCGACTTAACGACTTTGTTTTTATTCGGGAATGACGCTAATGGGTTAAAGCCTTGGCAGATATAGCCGTTAACTTCCCCTTTATCCATCATCTCAAAATAGCGCAATACATCGTAACCTTGATCCCATTTAGGTAATAAATCAAAGCCCCAATTATTTTCTTTCTGCGCTTTATCTCCGTAGAAAGTCTTCATCAAACTGACAAAGAATTTCGGGTAGTTACCCCAATAGTTAACTTGACCCTCAACCGTTGCTTTTGGCGTGTTTGCAGCTAAGTAACTTTCTAATGTGGTTTGTTTGTCTGATGGTAAGGTTAAATAACCCGGCAAGCTTTGCGACAGTAGACCTAAGTCAGTTAAACCTTGGATATTGGAGTGACCACGCAGTGCGTTTACACCACCGCCTAACATCCCCATATTACCCAGCAGTAATTGGATCATCGCCATGGTACGAATATTTTGCGCACCCACGGTATGTTGAGTCCAACCTAATGCATATAAGAACGATGCTGTTTTATCTTTAGCACTCGTTTCTGCAAGGTATTCACAGACTTGCAAGAAGTCTTTAATTGGCGTACCACAGATGTTATTCACCACTTCAGGTGTATAACGGCTGACGTGTTCTTTTAATAGATTTAACACACAACGTGGGTGTTTCAGAGTCGGATCGCGCAGCGCAAGGCCGTTTTCATCCATCTCATAGTTCCACGTGGTTTTGTCATATTGACGTTTTTCTTCGTCATAACCTGTAAACAGGCCGTCATCAAAACCATAATCTTCACGAATAACTAAACTGGCGTTGGTATACGCTTCCACGTATTCACGCTGAATTTTTTCATTATCCAGTAAGTATTTGATAACACCTGATAAGAACGCGATATCTGTACCCGAACGGATAGGCGTGTAAAAATCCGCCACTGCCGCAGTACGGGTAAAGCGTGGGTCAATAACAATAAGTTTGGCTTTATTATGGATTTTAGCTTCCATCGCCCAGCGGAAACCGACTGGATGCGCTTCTGCCGCATTACCACCCATAACGACAACTAGGTTTGCATTTTTAATGTCAACCCAGTGGTTGGTCATCGCACCGCGACCAAATGTTGGAGCAAGACTTGCTACCGTTGGTCCGTGTCAGACACGCGCTTGGTTATCAACGGCAAGCATGCCGAGAGCGCGGGTGAATTTTTGCGTTACAAATCCGCTTTCGTTACTCCCCGCCGATGCGCATAGCATACCGGTGGTCAGCCAACGATTTACCGTGACACCATCTTTATTTTTCTCAATAAAGTTCGCATCGCGGTCTTCTTTCATTAACTTAGCGATACGGTCAAACGCTTCGTTCCACGTGATACGTTTCCACTCATTAGTACCCGGCTCACGCACTTCAGGATACTTCAAGCGGCTTTCACTGTGGATGAAATCGATAAGTCCAGCACCTTTCGGACAAAGTGCACCACGGTTTACCGGATGATCCGGGTCCCCTTCAATATGGAAAATGCTCTCTTTTGCATTTTTCGCGCCATCACCGAGGCTGTACATTAACAGCCCACAGCCGACAGAACAGTAGGTACAGGTATTTCTGGTCTCTTTCGCACGCAGTAATTTATACTGGCGCGTTGACGCTAACGCGGTGGCGGGTGCAAAACCCAAGGCCGCTGCCGTCGTACCTGCCATACCGCCAGCGCAGATCTTAAAGAACTGCCTTCTGCTGACTTGCATGGGGATCTCCTCATTTACATTGCTCATGTTTACCTAACGCCAATTGCGATAATCAGGTAAACTGTTTTTATTCAACGTCTTCCTTACGTCCCAGGTTCATTGCCCGGCAAATGGTGTAAATTCTTTTTACCCATAATTAATATTATGTATCATTAATGCTAGGAATTCATCTAATGTATGAAACAAATACTACAAATGACTCCAAATTAACCAAAATGATTGGCTTAAATCACACAACTGTGCAACAAAAAGGCAACCTGAATTTACCCGTAAATGACTATGTAGCAGAAGAATCTCCTGTCGCTTTAGTCTTCAATGGCATATCCCATGTGGTAATGATGGCAACGCCAAAAGATCTTGAGGATTTTGCAGTCGGTTTCGCACTTTCTGAAGGGATAATACAGTCAGGTGATGAAATTCGTGGAATTGATATCGTGGAAGGTTGCAACCGCGGAATTGAAGTACAGGTTGAATTATCTAGCCGTCGGTTTATGGAACTCAAAGAACGTCGCCGTAATTTAGCAGGGCGTACGGGCTGTGGTATTTGTGGTACTGAACAACTCGATGAAATTTTCAAACCGATCGCCCCCTTACCTTTCACCCAAACCTTCTCTCTCTCGCACCTCGATAATGCATTACATGAATTGAAAAAAGTGCAAGAAATTGGCGCACTGACAGGCTGTACCCATGCAGCCGCATGGATTTCACCAGAAGGGCAATTAGTCGGTGGATGTGAAGATGTCGGCCGTCATGTGGCACTTGATAAACTGTTAGGCATGAAACATCGTAACCAATGGCAACACGGCGCAGTACTGGTTTCCAGCCGTGCCAGTTACGAGATGGTACAAAAAGCCGCCAGTTGCGGTGCAGAAATTCTATTTGCTGTTTCCGCCGCTACCGCGCTCGCTATCGAGGTAGCAGAGAAAGCCAACTTGACGCTAGTCGGCTTTTGTCGTCAAGGTAAAGCGACGGTGTTTACCCATCCGAGTCGGGTAAGGGATTAACTTTCCAACTGAAGATAATCATTTTAGATTAAGAGAAGTCAGAATAGCTTAATAGCGAATTAAGGCAGGAAAAATGAAGGGGACTACCGATAAAACAAACCTACACGGTATGACGTGTAGGTTTTAGATGATACCGTATTACTTCCCAATACAAAAACTTGAAAAAATACGGCCTAATAAATCATCAGAGGTAAATTCACCGGTAATTTCGCTGAGTTCTAACTGAGCTAAACGTAATTCTTCCGCTAATAACTCACCGGAGCGAGCATTCACTAACTGGTCATAGCCCTGTTCTAAGTGAACAGCGGCTGCATTCAGTGCTTGTAAATGGCGACTACGAGCAAGGAAACCACCTTCTGTATTGCTATTAAAGCCTATGGTTTCTTTCAGGTGATCGCGCAGCAAATCGATGCCTTTTTCCTCGCGTGCAGATAAACGAATTAACGGATAACGCGTATCATTGATGAATTCCACCGGTTCGCCTGTCATATCTGCTTTATTACGAATTACGGTGACCGGAAGTTCATCAGGTAAGCGCGCCATAAATTCAGGCCAAATCTCTTGTGGCTCCGTGGCATTGGTTGTGGTGCTATCAACCATAAACAGCACATGGTCCGCTTGTTCAATCTCTTTCCATGCACGCTCAATACCAATTCGCTCAACTTCATCACTGGCTTCGCGTAGGCCTGCGGTATCAATGATATGCAATGGCATACCATCAATATGAATATGTTCACGTAATACATCACGCGTCGTTCCCGCGATATCCGTGACAATCGCAGCCTCACGTCCCGCCAATGCATTTAGCAAGCTCGATTTTCCTGCATTTGGGCGCCCTGCAATTACCACTTTCATTCCTTCACGCAATAAACTACCTTGGCGCGCTTGGGAGCGAACTTGTTCTAAATCTGCCACGACTTCGTTGAGTTTAGCTTCAATTTTCCCGTCAGACAGGAAGTCAATTTCTTCATCTGGGAAATCGATAGCTGCTTCCACATAGATGCGCAAGTGAGTGAGTGCTTCCACCAATTGGTGAATATGAGAAGAAAATGCGCCCTGTAAAGAATTCATCGCTGAACGCGCTGCTTGTTCAGAACTCGCATCAATCAAATCGGCGATTGCTTCCGCTTGGGCTAAATCGAGCTTATCGTTTAAAAATGCCCGCTCAGAAAACTCACCCGGATTGGCAATACGAATACCATCAATCGTCAATATTCTTCTGAGTAATAAATCAAGAATGACTGGGCCACCGTGTCCTTGTAATTCAAGCACATCTTCACCCGTAAATGAATTTGGGCCAGGAAAATAAAGAGCGATGCCTTGGTCAAGAACAGAGCCATCCTCATCACGAAATGGCAAGTAATCCGCATAACGTGGTTTAGGGAGTTTTCCCAACACAATTTCAGCAATCTGCGCCGCTTTCGGGCCAGATACACGTAAAATACCGACACCACCACGACCGGGAGGTGTTGCCTGTGCGACGATAGTATCGTTGATTTGCATGATGTTTCTCTGTTTTGACTTAAAAACTATTTTTGAAAAGAATAAAGGCGACCGTGTTTGGTCGCCTTCAAACAGCTGCCAAACATAATATATTTGGCAGCTGTTTTGTTGGTTTTGAAAGTAAATCAGGAAAATCAATTTATTGATTTTCGACTGATAACACAACGCGGGAAAAACCACGCTTTTATCCCGCGTTGCTAAAAACCTTAAGGCGACCGTGTTTGGTCGCCTTAATACTACTATAGAATCCCGCTTTGTGAAGCCATTCTCAGTTTACTGAGAAGCGAGATTATTTTTTCTCTTTTTTATCGCGACTATGTAGACCACGTTTTTCCAGACCACGGTAAATCACTTGTTGCTGGATGATGGTGACTAAGTTACTCACGATATAATACAGAACCAGACCTGATGGGAACCACAGGAAGAAGATAGTGAACACGACTGGCATGTACGTCATAATCTTCTGCTGCATTGGGTCAGTCACAGCGGTTGGTGACATTTTCTGAATCACAAACATCGTCACACCCATCAACACTGGTAGAATGTAGTACGGGTCTTGTGCAGACAAGTCTTGTATCCAACCAAAGAACGGTGCGTGACGCAGTTCAACAGAACCCATCAACATGTAGTAAAGTGCAAGGAAGATAGGCATTTGAATCAGCAGAGGTAAACAACCACCCAGTGGGTTTACTTTTTCTGCTTTATACATCGCCATCATTTCTTGGCTCATACGTTGTTTATCATCACCAATACGCTCACGCATTGCAGCCAGTTTAGGTTGCAGTAAACGCATTTTCGCCATCGAGGTGTACTGTGCTTTAGTCAGCGGGTACATAATACCACGAACGATAAAGGTGATAACGATGATGGCAATACCCCAGTTACCCACAAAACCGTGAATGAATTTCAGCAGTTTAAACAGTGGCTGAGAGATAAACCATAACCAACCATAATCAACGGTTAAGTCTAAATGTGGTGCAACTGCAGCCATTTCAGACTGAATTTCAGGACCAACCCATAACGTTGATGAATAAGTACCAGCGCCATTAGCTGCGATAGTCATTGGTTCACTCTTATAGCCAATGATGGCAGACTTTTTATCAAGGTCAATGGTGTAGAAAGTACTCTTTTCAGCACTTGCTGGGATCCACGCCGTTGCAAAATACTGTTGCAACATGGCTACCCAGCCACCTTTGGTGGTTAAGTCGAGGTTTTTATCTTCGATGTCACCAAAGCTATATTTTTTATAGTTGTTTTCATCAGAAGAATACGCCGCACCACGATAGGTATGCAGAGCAAAATTGCTGCTGCCAGTGTCACGCTCTTTAGGTAACTCGATAGTTTGTTTTAACTGACCGAAGAAAGCGAGACTCAGTGGTTGAGCGGTTGGGTTTTGAATACTGTATTCAACTTCAACAGTATATTGGCCACGTTTAACAATGTACGTTTTCTGATACACAACACCGTTGTTATCAGTAAATGTCATTGGTACGCGCAAGACGTCTTGGCCTTTCTCTAATGTGAAAGTTGTAGAATCTGCGCTATACAGCGGACGTTCGCCATTATTATTTGCTGGGTTGTCTGGACCATGAAGACCAATCAAACCACTCTGTGCCTGGTAGACAAAGCCTGGATTAGTTTCCAGTAAACGGAAAGGGCTTTCCGAATGAAGGGTCGCAGGATAGGCTAACAGGTCAGCCTCATCGATATCACCACCACGAGTATTGATGCGAATATCCAGTACATCAGTTTTGACTGTGATGAGCTTACCTTGCCCACTGCCAGTTACGGCTTGAGCATCACTGCTTGGCATATCCGCTTGTTGCGAAGTTTGAACAGTTTTAACGTCCTGAGCAACTTTATCGCTCTCCCAGGCCTGCCAAACTAAGAACGACACGAACAACAAAGCGATGAGTAGAAGATTGCGTTGCGAATCCATCGTTATAATTCTCTATTATCATCAGTTTTTCTAGGTGGGACAGGATCATCTCCACCAGCGTGTAAAGGGTGGCATTTTAATACGCGTTTCGCCGTTAACCAACTCCCTTTTAGCATACCAAACCTGCGCAATGCCTCAATTCCGTAATTTGAACAAGTAGGATTGAAGCGACAACGAGGCCCTAACAACGGGCTAATTGCCAGTTGGTAGCCTCTGATCAGCATGATCAGGATTTTTGAGCCAAGCGACGGTGACGACGCCATAACTTATCCAATGCTTCCGTGATCTGTTGATTGTCGAGATTAGCGACCCCTTTCCTTACCAATACCACAAAGTCCATTGAAGGCAACTCATGTTGATGCAGACGAAAATATTCACGCGCTAACCGTTTAATACGATTTCGCTCATGAGCTCGTTTAACATTTTTTTTGGCGATGGTAAGACCGATGCGGGGATGCCCCAGCTCGTTTAGGCGACCAAGGATTGTTATCTCTGGGGAACTCGCCCTCTGCGGCTGCTTAAAGACATTATCGAAATGCCTGGGAGTTAACAAACGTAACTCCCGGGTAAAAGCGAGCGTAACCACTTGAATAGAGGGCTAGCTTTATTACTTAGATGAAACGGTCAGACGAGCGCGGCCTTTAGCACGACGGCGAGCCAGAACCTGACGACCATTTTTAGTGGCCATACGAGCACGGAAACCGTGTGAACGGTTGCGCTTCAGTACGGACGGTTGAAAAGTGCGTTTCATAACGATTTCTACCTAACTTTTAAATTTATTACTGATTCAGTAAACGCGTTGGCAACCAGTGGAAACTGATTTACACCTGTGCCTCTATCGCAACAATATAGAAAGAGGCAGGATTGTAATAAAACATAGGGGGTCACGTCAATGAAATGACGCAATCAAACCACTTTTATTTATAGCCTGGCTGACCGGTTTGCCGACATATGTTGTGACAGCCGACGAATGATTACATTCGCATACTGGCTGAAAACCTGTTTTTGCCCCGCTCCACCTAACATTAACGTTAAAATAAAGCGATATAGCCCAACAAGTTTACCTCAGTTTCGTGTAAAAATCACATCTGTACTGTACACAGGGAGGAAGATTATACGGACTCCGACCCAAAGCGCAAGGATCTTCAAGAGATCTAAAAATATTTTTTGATCATACAGAATATTTACTGTAAATCGTCTAAAGTTATCCCCAGCATGTGGAAAAATGACGATAAATTTAGGTAGCCCAGTCTATTTCTTCTTTATAAGAGGAGCCTTATCACATTTACCTGTGGATAAAAAGCATAAAAACTGTGTAAAAGAATGGAGATCTCTGACTAATTTTGCGGTATGATCGCTGGTCTATTTCTGATCCATCGATCGGCAATATGCAGTAAGTAAGCGTTAATCTAAAATATTTTTGGGTCATAGCACTAAGAATGAGCCCGAGAAACTCTTTGTTTACATCCGTACTTCTTGTTCCATTGACCTTGTTTAGGGGAGTCCAACGTGTCACTTTCGCTTTGGCAGCAATGTCTTGCCCGATTGCAGGATGAACTACCTGCCACAGAATTCAGTATGTGGATACGACCCCTTCAAGCTGAATTAAACGACAATACGCTGGCACTTTATGCCCCAAATCGTTTCGTTCTCGACTGGGTTAGAGACAAGTACATCAATAATATCAATGAATTATTGAATGACTTTTGTGGAACTGACGCGCCTGCACTACACTTTGAGGTAGGCAACAAACCGATTACAGTCGCACCGGCAGCAACACAAGCACGTACAACTCAACAAGTACCTGCGTTTGCCGTTCCGTCAGCCCCAATTAAACCGAGTTGGGACAACTCAGCCAAAGTACAACCAGAGGTTGCTTATCGTTCTAATGTAAACCCTAAGCACACTTTTGATAACTTTGTTGAAGGTAAATCGAACCAATTGGCTCGCGCCGCAGCGAGGCAAGTGGCAGAAAATCCAGGTGGTGCCTACAACCCATTGTTTCTTTATGGTGGAACGGGTCTAGGTAAAACCCACTTATTACATGCTGTCGGCAATAGTATTATGCAGCATAAAGCCAACGCTCGTGTGGTTTATATGCACTCTGAACGTTTTGTTCAAGATATGGTCAAAGCTCTACAGAACAACGCGATTGAAGAATTCAAACGTTATTACCGTTCTGTAGATGCACTACTCATTGATGATATCCAGTTTTTTGCTAACAAAGAGCGCTCGCAAGAAGAATTTTTCCATACTTTTAATGCGCTACTCGAAGGCAATCAGCAAATTATTTTGACCTCTGACCGTTACCCAAAAGAGATTAACGGGGTGGAAGATCGTTTAAAATCGCGTTTTGGTTGGGGTCTAACCGTTGCAATCGAACCACCAGAGTTAGAAACTCGCGTGGCGATTTTAATGAAAAAAGCAGATGAAAATGAGATTCAACTTCCGGGTGAAGTGGCCTTTTTCATCGCCAAACGCCTTCGCTCGAACGTTCGTGAGTTAGAAGGGGCGTTAAATCGTGTGATTGCCAACGCAAACTTTACTGGCCGCGCGATTACTATCGATTTTGTCAGAGAAGCACTGCGTGACCTATTAGCACTACAAGAAAAGCTGGTAACTATTGATAATATTCAAAAAACAGTTGCTGAATATTATAAAATTAAGGTAGCAGATTTACTGTCTAAGCGCCGTTCCCGTTCTGTCGCGCGTCCGCGTCAGATGGCAATGGCACTGGCAAAAGAGCTGACTAACCATAGTTTACCTGAAATCGGGGATGCCTTTGGCGGCCGTGACCATACCACGGTGTTACATGCTTGCCGTAAAATTGAACAATTACGGGAAGAAAGCCATGACATCAAAGAAGATTTTTCTAATTTAATCAGAACATTATCATCTTAATTGCTATGAAATTTACAATAGAACGCGAGCAGTTATTAAAACCGTTACAACAGGTTAGTGGTCCTTTAGGTGGGCGTCCAACTCTGCCTATTTTAGGTAACCTTTTATTACAGGTAAAAGAAGGCACCCTCCAACTCACTGGGACCGACCTTGAAATGGAGATGATGGCCAATGTTGCCCTAACAGGGGAGCACGAAATTGGTGCAACCACCGTGCCCGCACGCAAATTTTTTGATATCTGGCGTGGGTTACCTGAAGGTTCTGAAATTCATGTAGAGCTGAATGATGACAGACTGCTCGTCCGTTCTGGGCGTAGCCGCTTTTCATTATCCACGTTGCCAGCCGCTGACTTTCCAAACTTGGATGACTGGCAAAGTGAAGTGGAATTTTCTCTTCCGCAATCAATACTGAAACGTTTAATTGAAGCCACTCAGTTTTCAATGGCACACCAAGATGTCCGTTATTACCTTAACGGTATGCTATTTGAAACCGAAGACCAAATGCTCAGAACCGTTTCCACTGATGGTCACAGGCTTGCCGTGTGTGCAATGGATATTGGTCAATCGCTACCCTCTCATTCAGTGATAGTGCCTCGTAAAGGGGTAATTGAGTTAATGCGCTTGTTAGATGGTGGTGATACCCCTCTACAACTGCAAATTGGCAGTAATAATATTCGCGCTCACGTTGGGGATTTTATCTTTACCTCTAAATTGGTTGACGGCCGTTTCCCTGATTACCGCCGAGTACTACCGAAAAATCCAAACAAAACCCTAGAAGCACGCTGTGATTTACTCAAGCAAGCCTTTTCTCGCGCTGCAATTTTATCGAATGAGAAATTCCGCGGTGTACGTTTGTATTTCAGTGAAAACCAACTGCGCATTACTGCCAATAACCCAGAACAAGAAGAAGCTGAAGAAATTGTTGATGTTAGCTATCAAGGTACTGAGATGGAAATTGGCTTTAACGTCAGCTACATCTTAGATGTCTTAAATGCGCTAAAAAGTGAAAATGTGCAACTTCTGTTAACCGATGCCGTTTCCAGTGTGCAGATTGAAGACGCTGACAGTAAAGCAGCGGTGTATGTTGTCATGCCAATGCGCTTGTAATCGGTATTTATGATCCTTTCGCGTTTATTGATCCGTGATTTTCGAAATATTGAAAACGCGGATCTCTCCCTTGCTAATGGGTTCAATTTTTTAATTGGCCCCAATGGGAGCGGTAAAACCAGCATATTGGAAGCCATATATACACTCGGGCATGGCCGTGCATTTCGCAGCATTCAAGCGAACCGGGTTATTCGTCATGAGCAAGAGCAATTCATTCTTCATGGTAAACTTAGTCATTTAGATGAACAGCGAAACGACCTTTCATTAGGTTTAAGCAAAAACCGTGATGGTGACAGTAAAGTTCGAATAGACGGTACTGATGGCCATAAAATTGCAGAGCTAGCAAAATTATTGCCAATGCAACTGATTACCCCTGAAGGGTTTACTTTGCTAAATGGTGGTCCTAAATATCGACGTGCTTTTATTGATTGGGGTTGTTTTCACAATGACCCGCTGTTTTTTTCAGTATGGTCAGATTTAAAACGGTTATTAAAACAACGCAATGCCGCTTTACGGCAAGTTACGCGTTATGAGCAAATTCGTCATTGGGATAAACAACTGGCACCGCTTTCAGAGCAAATAAGCCAATGGCGCCATGACTATATTGCAGGTATTGCCGAAAATATCGAGCAAACTTGCCAACAATTTTTACCCGAATTTTCACTCTCAGTATCCTTTCAACGCGGTTGGGATAAAGAAATTGATTATTCAGAACAATTAGAGCGCCAATTTGAGCGTGATAGAGCGCTAACCTATACCGCTTCAGGGCCACATAAAGCTGATTTGCGTATTCGAGCAAATGGAACACCTGTTGAAGATATGCTTTCACGGGGTCAATTAAAGCTACTTATGTGTGCATTAAGATTAGCGCAGGGTGAGTTTTTCACCCATCAGAGCGGGCAACAGTGCCTGTATCTACTGGATGATTTTGCTTCTGAACTTGATGCAGGCCGTCGCCAATTACTGGCAGCCCGCCTCAAAGCTACACAAGCACAAGTGTTTGTCAGTGCCATTACACCTGAGCAAGTTAATGATATGATAGATGCAAATAGCAAGATGTTTAGTGTAGAACATGGCAAAATAGAAGTTCAACCTCAGGAATAGAAAGAGCAGGAAACGTTGATGTCGAATACATATGACTCCTCAAGTATCAAGGTATTAAAAGGACTGGATGCGGTGCGTAAGCGCCCGGGCATGTATATCGGTGATACAGACGATGGAACAGGTCTTCATCACATGGTTTTCGAGGTTGTCGACAACGCTATCGACGAAGCCCTCGCAGGCTTTTGTGATGATATCGTGATCACTATCCATGCCGATAACTCTATCTCCGTACAGGATGATGGACGTGGTATCCCTACAGGTATCCACGAAGAAGAAGGCGTCTCTGCCGCAGAGGTTATCATGACCGTTCTGCACGCAGGCGGAAAATTTGATGACAACTCCTATAAAGTCTCCGGTGGTTTACACGGTGTTGGGGTTTCAGTTGTTAACGCCTTATCTGAAAAATTAGAATTAGTTATCCGTCGCGACGGCAAAGTCCACGAACAAATCTACAAACACGGTGAGCCTCAAGGGCCTCTGACTGTTGTCGGTGAAACTGATCAAACAGGAACACGCGTTCGTTTTTGGCCAAGCATGGACACCTTTAAAGGTGTGACTGAGTTTGAATATGACATCTTAGCAAAACGTTTACGTGAGTTATCGTTCCTAAACTCAGGTGTTTCTATTAAGCTCGTCGATAAACGCGATGGCAAAGAAGACCATTTCCATTATGAAGGCGGTATCAAAGCCTTTGTTGAGTATTTAAGCCGTAATAAAACCCCTATCCACCCTTCTGTCTTTTATTTTTCAACTGAAAAAGACGGAATTGGCGTTGAAGTTTCAATGCAGTGGAATGATGGGTTCCAAGAAAATGTATACTGCTTCACCAATAACATTCCTCAGCGCGATGGAGGTACTCACCTCGCAGGTTTCCGTGCAGCAATGACACGCACATTGAATAACTACATGGAAAAAGAAGGTTATCAGAAGAAAAGCAAAGTCAACGCAACCGGTGACGATGCTCGTGAAGGCCTGATTGCAGTTATTTCAGTAAAAGTTCCTGACCCTAAATTCTCATCACAAACCAAAGAAAAATTGGTCTCTTCCGAAGTGAAAACAGCGGTTGAAACGATGATGAACGAAAAACTAGTTGAATATTTACTGGAAAACCCGAACGATGCGAAAATCGTTGTGGGTAAAATCATCGATGCAGCGCGCGCACGTGAAGCAGCGCGTAAAGCTCGCGAAATGACTCGTCGTAAAGGTGCGTTAGATTTAGCTGGCTTGCCAGGTAAACTGGCTGACTGCCAAGAACGTGACCCTGCGCTATCTGAACTGTACCTTGTGGAAGGGGACTCCGCGGGCGGCTCTGCAAAACAAGGCCGTAACCGTAAGAACCAAGCCATTTTGCCACTAAAAGGTAAAATTCTAAACGTAGAAAAAGCGCGTTTCGATAAAATGCTGTCTTCACAAGAAGTAGCAACCCTGATTACGGCTTTAGGCTGTGGTATTGGTCGAGATGAATACAACCCTGACAAACTGCGTTATCACAGTATCATTATCATGACGGATGCTGACGTCGATGGTTCGCACATTCGTACGTTACTATTGACCTTCTTCTATCGCCAAATGCCTGAAATCGTTGAACGTGGTCATATCTTTATTGCTCAACCACCACTGTATAAAGTGAAACGTGGTAAACAAGAGCAGTACATTAAAGATGACGATGCGATGGACGATTACCTGATTTCTATCGCCCTTGATGGCGCGGAACTGCATTTAAGTGCCGAAGCCCCAGCCATGAAAGGTGAAGAACTCGAAAAACTGGTTGTCGAATATAATGCCGCACATCGTATTATTCGTCGCCTTGAGCGCCTTTACCCTCAAGCCCTACTTAATAGCCTGGTTTATCAGTCAACCTTGACTGAAGATGATTTAAAAACCAGTGAAAAAGTAGAGGAATGGGCTAAAACGCTGGTTAAGCGCTTAGAAGATAACGAACAATTCGGTAGCACTTATAGCTATACGATTAACGAAAACCGTGAACGTCAGTTATTCGAGCCAACGATCCGCATTCGCACCCATGGTGTTGATACCGACTATAACCTCGATTTTGACTTTGTTCATGGCAGCGAATACCGCCGTATCACTCATTTAGGCGACTTAATCAGCGGCTTAATTGAAGAAGGTGCTTATATCAAGCGCGGTGAACGTCGCCAAGATATCAGTAATTTTGAAGAAGCTCTGGCTTGGTTAACACGTGAGTCTCGTCGCGGCCTATACGTACAGCGTTATAAAGGTCTTGGTGAAATGAACCCAGAACAACTTTGGGAAACCACCATGAACCCAGAAACGCGTCGTATGATGCGTGTAACGGTGAAAGATGCGATTGCAACAGACTTACTATTCACCACGTTAATGGGTGATGCTGTTGAGCCACGTCGCGCATTTATCGAAGAAAATGCCTTAAAAGCAGCGAATATTGATATCTAATTATTCAGCTAACTAAATAGTGTTTAATAACCCCATCCGAAAGTTTGGGGTTATTTTTTTGATTTTTTCTATAATTATTATCTTATTTTCACGATTTAATTAAACCAATAATAAAAAAGCAAAAAAACTAAACCAATCAATACAAAATCACTTTACAAAGAATAAAACAATTAAAAATAAACCTTAACGCTTTAATTAATAATGTTTTTTTATTTTCAAAACTGTCATAAAAAATAAATATATTATAAATAAACTCCGCAAAATGAAATTTTTACCAATAGCATCGGCGGAATTATAATGAGAAAAACTTTTATTTCAGCATCAATGACTTTATTGCCATTCATATTCATGAATACTCTAACAGCAAAAACTAATATTTTAGAATTAGAGAAAAATATTATTGATACAAGAGGTGCGTGGCTTGAAGATATTAAAAATAATATTATTAATAATACACCTAAAGAAGGCAGCGAAGTTGCTGAGCAAGATAGGCTTATTAGTAACGAATACATCAATATCACTGGTGAGCGGGAAAGTTTAGCACTCGCAGATAAGTCCCAGAACTCAGGTTATTTATTTAACAGTTATCAAACAATACTGTTTGGCGAACATGATATTAATCTAAGAGACCATAACCAATATAAAGAAATCAGCTTATTACATGATACAAGTACTCGTGCCTATGATGAAAAAAAACAGCGTACTAGATCAATTGATTTTATTCTAAAAGACCATTTTAAACGCGGTCGTCCTTACCAAGTATTGGATGACGAAGGTCACTATATTGCAGGCTATTCACAAATACAGGGCTCATCTTACCCTAGCGGTCATACGTGGAATGGTTTTAAGCAAGCTGCGGTATTGGCGATGATTTTTCCTGAAAAGGGCAGTGAAACGTTCAATCGAGCTATTGAATATGGTGAAAGCCGCGTGATTGTTGGCGCACACTTTGCCACTGATACAATCGCTTCTCGTGTAGGTAATTATTATTTATTATCACAGTTCCTATCCGATGAGAAGAATACCAAATTCATTGTTGATTCGGCAAAAAATATTCGCAATGATATTTCATCACCATGTTCAAATAACATACTAAATTGCCTAACAGTTTCTACTCCTATAACCAATGACCACATGGGTTATTATGGAAAAAAAGAAATGCAAAATACATCAGTGATCGAGCCTAAAAATATACCCAAAACGGCAGGTTATTTACTTCGATTACGTTTCCCTTACTTGAATAATGCACAATGGGATCATATTTTAGCCAGTACCGCATATCCAAGCCAATCAATTGCAGGTTGGAATATCAAAGAAAATGACCCAAACTCCTATTGGGGATTAATTAACTTACCTGCGGCTTATCAGGGTCCCTCTTATTTATATGAAAACTTTATCATTAATCAAGATACTAATGACTTTGATATTGCCAATTTTGGAAAGTTAGATGAATGGAAAAATAATATTCAAGGGACTGGAAAGTTAACGAAACAAGGCCAAGGGACATTAGTATTGTCAGGTAATAATACCTTTGCTGGCTTCACAGTAAATCAAGGCCATTTAGTCTTAACCGGCGAAAATAAATATTCGCAAAAATCCTACATTAATGGCGGAACGGTTACCCTTAAAAAACACTTAGACTCCGCAGTTGATATCCAAAAAGGAACGTTAGTTCTAGATGACGGAAAAATCGGTGCTTCTGTTAATATTAACCACCACGGCTTACTAACGGGTAATGGAAGCATTCGACAATTAACCGCCAACCAAGGTGCAGTCGTTGCACCCGGCCACTCAATTGGCACAATTAACATTGTTGATTCTGTGACTTTTGCTCCAGGCAGCCATTATGTGGTTGAAATCAATCCAGCAGGTCAAAACGATAAGCTCATCAGCCAAGGCTCTGCCTCATTAAAAGGCGGTACCGTCAGTGTTACTCTTGAAAATCAAAATAGCCCGCTCTCTAAGCAAGATATCAACCGCTTATTTAATACACAACATACAATATTAAGTGCTCAAAAAGGGGTTAATGGCCAATTTGATGCCGTTGTGCCTAATTACCAGTTTATTGGAACGACACTAAATTACACCCCCAAAGAGGTCACTCTTAAAATAGGGCGTAATAACACCGCATTTTCTAGTGCAGCAGCAACGCAAAACCAAATCGCCGTGGCTAAAGCGATTGAAACGCTTCCTACGCACCATACGCTTTATGGCCGAACATTAAAAAGCCAAACAAAACAACAAGCCCGAGCAATATTTCATGATGTCACAGGGCAAATATACGCTGACATATTATCCAACCAAATAAATAATAGCCGTCAGATTAAAGAATCACTCCTTGAACAAGCTCGCTTGTCTGAGTCATGGAGTAGCGAAAACAAAGGCAATGTGTGGGTCAAAATGCTCTATGATTGGGATAAAACAACTGGAGATAACAATGCCACTGGGTATCAATCATCAAATTATGGTCTATTGCTTGGGGCAAATAGGCATTTTATTAACGACAAAATGACTTTCGGTATCGCTGCAGGCTTTAGCCAAAGTGACTTATCTAGCCATCTTGGCCACGGCAATAGTAATAACTACCATGCTGCCATTTATGGTAGCGCTTTATGGCAGCCGATCGCGGTTCGTGCAGGGCTTAGTCACACGTCACACCTCATTCATACCGAACGTTCAATCAGTAATGGTACGAGTCACTCTGCGAGCTATTACACCAATACCCATCAGGCATTTATGGAGCTGGCCTATCCAATCAACTCAAACTGGATGAATATTGAGCCATTTACCAATCTCACTTATATCAGCGCGATGAACCATGCAATTAATGAAAATATCAGCAGCACATCACTGCAGGCGCGTAAACAACGCATCAATACAACGCTTTCAACTGTTGGATTACGTCTTGATAATCAATGGAAACTAGGTAAAACATCAAATATTGGTTTGCATGGTGAGCTTAACTGGCAATATCAATATGGGAATCTGAATAGAGGTATAAAACTGAATTTTTCCGATACCACGAGCTCATTTATGACACAAAGTGTTCCTACATCACGCCATGGAATGGCATTAAAAGTCGGTACCGATATCAATATAAAAGAAAATACTAAGCTATCAATTAATTATAATAAATTTTTATCAAAAAATTATAGCGATAACAATATTGATGCCAAAATTGCGGTAACTTTCTAAATCAATATCTCACCTCCCCTCGCAAGTTGTGAGGGGCAGGCCATGACTAAACATCACGAGATTTTACAGTTTTTTACGCCATTATTTTGATTACCTTACCTTTTTTTATGTTATAAACGAACAATGTCTTAAGTTAATTAGATGTTAACTTATTATTTTTAATTGCCTCTATAACCTCAGGTAAGGTCAAAAATACGTAAAATAACACTATGATACGCCAAATTATTATTTTAATTTATGCATTATTGATATCTATAACTCCTGTGTTTTTCAGTGGAGATGTTAGCAATATCGCGGATATTGCCATCGTAATTTCAGGAGCGCTGATAATACTGTTATGTGCGGGTATTTATCGTTTTTTGCTTGGCAAAATTTTCACGGTATTTGTTTCACTCCTGTGGGCTCTCAATTTATCTGTTTCATTTTTCTTTTATCAAAAACACGATATCCGCTTTTCTTCTTCGATTGCAGAAACTTTTATCAATACCAATAGCAGTGAAACGGTAGGAATGCTTTCCTATAACATTGGTTATGTTATATTTTATCTTTTTGTTTTTTCAGCTTATTTAGTATGTATTCATCAATGCGCAAAATACATGAATCGCCGTATCACAGCGATAAGTATGGCGCTAATTTGTGGCTATCTATTAGCCATTCCAGCCTATTACGTATCATTATTTAATAAACCTGATAGCGCGTTATTGATCACGGAAAAATACTTCTTAAATACTCCCTTCTACAATGCTGCGGCTTTAGTCAAAAATTTATATGAAAACCGGGGGATAAAAAAAATATCATCACAAAAGGTTGCTTTTAATTACCAGAAAAAAGCCTCTGATACTGAAATCTATGTACTTGTCATCGGTGAATCATTACGCCGTGACCATATGGGCTTTTACGGCTATCAATATGATACAACGCCTAATTTAAATCAGCGAAAATCACAAATATTGGCGTTTCAACAAGCGTATTCTCCGGCACCGGTGACTATCTTGTCGGTTCCTATTTCACTGTCTAATATTCGCTTTGAGCAAATGCAGGATAAATCACACTATTCAGACAATATCATTTCATTAGCCAATCATGCGGGCTTTAAAACCTACTGGATCAGCAACCAAGGCAAAACCAATAAACGTACCAGTATTATTTCTGCTATTGCCTCTATGTCGCAAAAGAAAGCGTGGAACGAATTTGTCGGCTATGATGAAGAGCTGCAAGATGACTTCAATAACGCTATCAATGACCCTACTGATAAGAAAAAACTCATTGTTTTACATACATATGGTAGCCATGAACCTGCCTGTAACCGCTTTCCTGAAGCTGAACTAAAAACATTTAGTGGCCAAGAAGATGACGATTGCTACGACAGTTCAATTGCTTATACCGATAAATTTATCGAAAACCTTATGCAGCAACTCGAAAGTAAGCCTGCGACTTTGATGTACTATTCAGATCACGCATTGCAACGCTTAGACAGTGATAACAATATTCACTACCATCATGGTGTTAACAACCCAAGAAAAGAAGCCTATGAAATCCCCTTGCTGATTTGGTACAGCCAAAGTGCGAGTAAACCAAGTATCAACCCAGAAAATTTGCAGTCCCCCTATTCTACAGCGAATAATTATTGGCTAATCAGTGATTGGCTTAATATACAACAAGGCGCACAGCAAGCTTGCTTATCGCCTTTACGTAAATGTTATCAACCCAATAAAAACATTCAGGTAATTGATGGCAATCGGAACATTTTATCCATTAGTCAATTACCTTCAGAAACCATAGATCCACAATAAAACTCGATATTTTGCCAATATTTGCTCATAGTTAACCAATATGAATCCAGCTTACTTATCGAGTCGAGGTCTTAATGTTCGATTTAGTTTTTTTACGTGAATTACTGGTGTCTAGTGTTCACGTACTCCAATTACTTTTAGAAGCTATTTCAGTCATCTGTGTGGTAATTGGGTTAGTAAAAACCCTGATAGTCTGGATACGCACCCAGAAATCACGTAAGGCTCGTTATTGTTTTGGTGATTGGTTAGCAACTGCATTAGAGTTCCAGCTCGCTGCTGATATTTTAGCAACGACCGTCGACCCAGATTTAGATAGCCTTATCAAATTAGGTATCATTGCCGTGATCCGTACATTCTTAAACTACTTCTTAGCAAAAGAGTTAGAACATCAGCCTCCGCAGAATGACCCCGCTCGTCATTAATTTAGGCACAAAAAAACCTGCACATTTTAGTGTGCAGGTTAATATAAAATTACTGATTACAGTTCAGAAACTATAGCAAAATACGTAACATACGACGAAGCGGCTCAGCGGCGCCCCACAGTAATTGGTCACCAACAGTAAAGGCAGATAAATATTCAGGGCCCATATTCAGTTTACGTAAGCGACCAACAGGGGTGCTAAGCGTACCTGTGACTGCCGCAGGTGTTAACTCACGCATAGTGATTTCACGGTCATTAGGAACCACTTTCACCCAATCATTATGCGAGGCAAGCAATTGCTCAACTTCATTCAACGGAATATCTTTTTTCAGCTTCAATGTGAAAGCTTGGCTATGACAGCGCAACGCACCAATACGTACACATAAACCATCAACAGGAATAATATTATTCCCTGTCGCAAGAATTTTGTTAGTTTCTGCTTGGCCTTTCCACTCTTCGCGGCTTTGGCCGTTTTCTAATGCTTTATCAATCCATGGGATCAGGCTACCCGCTAATGGTACGCCGAATGCATCCGTTGGCATTGTGCCACTACGAGTGAAGTCTGTAACTTTTTTCTCGATATCTAAAATAGCAGAAGCCGGGTCTTGGAGTTCTTTAGCAACTTGTGTGTGCAAAGACCCCATTTGTGCCAGAAGCTCACGCATATTACGTGCCCCAGCCCCTGATGCCGCTTGATACGTTGCCACAGATGCCCATTCCACTAAATTATTAGTGAACAGCCCACCTAAAGACATTAACATTAAACTTACCGTACAATTCCCACCGACAAAGGTCTTAATGCCTTTATTTAAGCCGTCTTGGATATGTTGGTTATTCACGGGATCAAGAATAATAATCGCATCATCTTTCATACGTAATGAAGACGCAGCATCAATCCAATAGCCACTCCAACCTGATTCACGAAGTTTAGGATAAACTTCGTTGGTGTAATCGCCGCCTTGGCAGCTAATAATGATATCCAATGCCTTTAGCGCATCAATATCAAAAGCATCCTGTAAAACACCACGATGGCCACCATAAACAGCGGCTTCTGCACCCTGTTGTGATGTGGTAAAGAAAACGGGATGGATCGCATCAAAATCACGTTCTTCTACCATTCTTTGCATCAATACTGAGCCGACCATTCCTCGCCAGCCAACAAATCCGACATTTTTCATTTTTACTCACCCTGTTCGTTTAAATTTCAACCAAAAAATTTCCAGTTCCGACTTTACAACATGGATACTGTCATTTTTATCATTCACCCAAATTGAAACTAGAAATTTTTCGGATGTATCTTGCGTTATATCATTCGAGTTGCAGGTAAGTGACAAGTGAAGAGAATCCGATGAGCATACATGTGTATGTGATTCGTCAGTCTGAGCGTAGTCAACACCCATGCAACTTGAAGGATGATAAGTATAAACTTGACAAAATATGCACCTGTGCGCAAGTGAATTTCATCACTAATAATAAGAAGATTAGTAATCATGCTAATAATCGAAGAAATCAGCCCCTTTTTTCCATATTGGAAAACAGCCATTCACAATTAATCAATGTATCGAATACCCACTGACGATTAATATTAGACTTATTATCATTATGATAGAGTCAATAATATGCAAAAATACGTTCTTTTTGCCTTTTGGATCGTGCTTATTTATCCAATTGGTGTCGACTTGCACTTAACTGGGCTCCCCCTTATTGCAGAAGATCTGCATGCAAAAGAAAGCCAGCTACATATTGCATTTTCTATTTATCTTGCAGGAATGGCCTCTACAATGCTGTTGGCGGGTTGGTCTGCGGACCATATTGGGCGAAAGCCTGTCATATTAGTCGGTACAGCGCTATTTGCTGTTGCTGCTCTCATAGCAGGATCAGCATCAACCGTCATGACCTTTCTAGGTGCACGTTTTTTCCAAGGTATTGGGGCAGGCTTTTGCTATGTCGTCACATTCGCATTATTACGCGATGTGCTTGCTGAACAAATTCGCACAAAAGTTTTATCTGCTATGAATGGAGTCACCTGCATTGCTCCTGTGCTTGCACCGGTTATTGGCTTCGTTATTTTGCTATTTTCCCCTTGGTCCGCCATGTTTTATTTTATGGCGGCCTATGCTGTCGTTAGCTTCTTATTTTGTTTATTCTCCATAAAAGAAACTAAACCTAAAATTTCCTTATCAGAAAAACCCAGTGGCTTAAAGAACAAATAAAAACTGGTATATCCTCTTTTATTAATCCCCCATCACCCATTTAAAATAAAAAAAGCCACGGCAGAGAGCAATAATCTGCAATGGCTAAACAAATAAAATATAAAGCGATACAGGAAAAATTTTATAATTATGTGTGAATCAAATAGCTAGCGTTTTTTCTTACAGCCTTGCACCGCTTTAAAGCGCGGGTTTGTTTTGCATATCACATACACTCGGCCACGGCGGCGAACAACTTGGCAATCTGGATGACGGTTTTTTGCCGTTTTTAATGAACTCAGTACTTTCATCTTTATTTACCCTCTGGCTGTAAAAACCGACCAAACCGCTTTTGAAACTGTGCCGTTTTACCTTCCTGAGAAATCATTTTCTGTTTACCGGTATAAAACGGATGCGACTGAGAAGAAACATCAAGCGTGACATATGGAAATATTTCACCTTCATATTCAATTGTTTTTTCAGTTTTTATTGTTGATCCTACTTTGAAATAGGCATCTGCACTTGTGTCATGAAAAACCACGGTACGGTATTGTGGATGGATCCCCTGTTTCATAATAACCACCTAAATGTAATGTTATAATATAACAATAACGCATTTTAAATAGTGGTGCAATTATTTTTTATTCAAGAATATTTAAGACGAAAAGCGATGAAAAAATTTCACATAAAAAATAAATACCAAAACAGTAATTTATCCTCCAATGAACTTTTGTATAATTAGATTAGTAGATTCCATCATTTATTATTTATCAAATAGATACATTATCTTTTTAATAAATAAACCATTAGGGGAAGATGAAAATGTATTACGGCTTTGACATGGGCGGGACAAAAATTGAACTTGCCGTCTTTGACAACGAACTAAATCAGGTCTGGCAAAAACGTGTCCCCACACCTAAAGATGATTACCAAACGCTCTTAAATACGTTTCTCAAACTCACGCGCGAAGCTGATGAAAAATTTAACTGCCAAGGAAAAGTGGGTGTTGGTGTTCCGGGTATCGTAAACCATGCTGAAGGAACCGTTTTTACAACCAACGTCCCTACCGCACAATATAAACCTTTAATTTATGATCTTGCTAATATATTGCAGCGTCCAGTGAAAGTGGAAAATGATGCCAATTGCTTTGCATTATCAGAAGCTTGGGACCCAGATTTTAAACGCTATCCAACTGTACTTGGCTTAATTTTAGGGACTGGTGTAGGTGGTGGGTTCATTATAAATGGTAAGGTTTTATCCGGTAAAAATGGAATTGCAGGGGAAATAGGCCACATGAACCTCAGCGTTCGTGGAGCCAAATTGTTAGGAGAAAACGTCCCTGAAATAACTTGTGGATGTGGCCAAACTGCTTGCTTTGAGACTTACCTATCAGGCCCAGGCTTTGAGCGTATTTACTCCTCATTCACCAATGAAAAACGTTCAGCTATCGAAATTATCGAGCAATATAAACAAGGCGATATTCAAGCAAAAGAACATGTTAACCGCTATATGTCATTACTTGCGATGTTTATGGGGCAAATTGTCACTGTTTTTGACCCTGATTTAGTGGTGATTGGCGGAGGATTATCGCAGTTTGAAGAGATCTATAAACAACTACCAGAAGTGCTTCCACAATATCTCTATGGCATAGCGACATTACCTGCAATCGAAAAAGCACGTTATGGTGACTCTGGAGGCGCAAGAGGTGCCGCATTCCTCAACTTAATAGACTAATCTTACTTTTTTGCGCTTCATAACGGTTTTCATCCATGAAGCGCGAATTTATCACTTTAATCTTATTTTTTTCCCCATTTTGTACTTTAAACACGCTTATTATAGTTGAGAATGATTATCATCAACTTAGTTATTAATGGTAAAATCCTATCTCATTAATGTCTTACTGTTATCGATAACACTTTAGGAATAACTTCATCAAATAAGGCTGGATAAACAACCAGTACTATAAGAGACTTCAAAAAATTAAAAGTGCTTATAGACTAGTCTGATACTGCTATTAATTAAAAAAGATATTATTAAATTAAATTATTTTATGGTGATAAATTAAACAAACGTTCCTTTTTACGAAAGCTCAATAATCCATTAATAATAAAGAGAAAACCCTATGAGTTTGTTTTTCCATAACAGTTTGATGTTCCCGACAATTATCTTTAGTGGTTTGCTAATCATTGTTTTATTTTATTGGTTATGTGCCGCTTTTGGCTTATTGGATATCGACGTATTTAATCTTGATACCGAATTTGATGCTGGTATTGATGCAACGGGTTTTGCTGGCTGGTTAACCAAGCTTGGCTTAGCCGGAATCCCTGTCACCATTATTGTCACGTTATTTACTCTTTTTGGTTGGATAATCAGTTATTTCAGCGTACATGTCTTCATTCGCTTCATTGATACTGATTTATTACGCTATCTCGTTAGCTTCGCCGTTTTTGCGATCACCCTATTTATCTCTCTTCATTTAACCGCTTTGTGCTTAAAACCTGTGCGCAAAAAATTGGTGAGTCTCAATAAACCCAAAACAGTACAGCAGCTTATCGGCAAATACGCCACTGTACGTTCGGGAACAGTAAGTGAACAAAATGGTGAGGCGCTATTAGAAGATGGTGGAGCTGGGTTAATTTTACAAATACGAGCCCCGTCCTCCGAACAGTTAAAACGCGGTGATCATGTTGTCATCATTAGCTATGACGCAGCATCGCACAGTTATCAAGTTGTCAGTGAAAATGAATTTCACCACGGATAACTTCTTTTTTTTAAAATAAATATCTTGCTTGCATAATCGAAATGACGTCATCGTCAGAACCAATGGAGAATCAATATGGACTTGGCTGCACTAATGCCCTTTTTAACAATTATCGGGGGGATCATCCTAGTTATTTTAGGGTTCTTTGGGTTATTCAAAGCCTTCTATATCAAAGTTCCACAAGGTACTGCTTTGATTGTCAATGACATGTCATCACAGCCTAAAGTGCATTTTACAGGGGCATTAGTTTACCCTGTCATCTACAAAAAAGAATTCATGCGCATTTCATTGTTAACACTTGAAGTTGACCGTCGAGGTAAAGATGGCTTGATTTGCCACGATAACTTACGTGCTGATATCACGGTTGCTTTCTATTTGCGTGTAAACGAAACGACGGAAGATGTCCTAAAAGTTGCAAAAGCTATCGGTGTTGACCGAGCATCAGACCATCAAGCAGTCAGTGCTTTATTCAGCGCAAAGTTCTCTGAAGCCTTAAAAACAGTAGGTAAACAACTGGATTTAGCAACCTTATTTGAAAACCGACAAGATTTCCGTGATCGCATTGTTGATGTGATAGGAAAAGATCTTAACGGTTATGCACTTGAAGATGTGGCGATTGACTACCTAGAACAAACACCAAAATCAGCCTTAGACCCAAATAATATCTTTGACTCCGAAGGTATTCGTAAAATTACTGAAATTACAGCGATTCACAATATTGAAACCAACCAAAAAGAACGTGACCAAGAGCTGGCTATTCAAAAGAAAAATGTTGAAACCCGTGAGGCTAGCTTGGCTTTAGAACGCCAACAAGCCGATGCTGAAGCACGCCAAAAACGTGAAATAGATAATATTCGCGCACGCGAACAAGCTGAAACCTTACGTGTTCAAGAAGAAGAGCGCCTAAAATCAGAACAAGCTCGAATCCAAACTCAGCAAGAAATTGAAATTCGTGAAGAAAACCGCATGCGCGAAGTTGAAGTCGCCCAACAAAACCGTACTCGAGCTGTAGCCATCGAAGAAGAACGAGTGAGCCGCGCACGTGAGCTCGAAATTGTTGCCCGTGAAAGAGAAGTTGAATTACAGCGTATAGAAAAAGAAAAAGCCCTCGAAGAAGAACGCAAAAATATCTCCAATGTTATACGTGAACGTGTAGCCGTCGAAAAAACCGTGGCACAAGAAGAAGAACGAATCAAAGAAGTTCGTGAAATATCTGAAGCTGAACGCATGCGCCAAGTCACCGTGATTAACGCACAAGCAGAAGCCGAAGAATCATTAGTTCGCCAAGTGAAAAAAGCCGAAGCGGATGAGGCCAGTGCTAAGCACCGTGCAGAAGAAATAAGCACCATGGCACAAGCAGAGTTAGAAGCATCGGCAAAACAAGCTGAAGCCAAAAAACGCTTAGCTGAAGGAGTTGAAGCCGAACACGCGGCATTAGGTTTAGCAGAAGCTCGAGTTCGCCAAGCTACCGCAGAGGCAGAAGAAAAAGAAGGGCTTGTTCTTGCCAATATTACGGCTGAGAAACTGTTAGCAGAAGCTCGTGGGCTGAAAGAAAAAGGCTTAACAGAAGCTCAAGTAATGGAAGCTAAAGCCAAAGCAGAACAACAACAAGGGTTTGCTGAAGCAAAAATCCTTGAAGAAAAATTAGCAGCCCAAGCTCGCGGTGAAGAACAACAAGCCAATGCCAAAGAAAAACTAGGCTTGGCTGATGCGAAAGTACTGGAAGAAAAACTGGCAGCACAAGCTCGAGGGGAAGGCCAATTAGGTTCAGCACAAGCAGAGGTTATCCGCCAACGCCTGAAAGCTGAAGCTGATGGTTTAACTGACAAATTTAAATCAATGGATCACCTCAGTGATACCGCTCGTTCTCACGAAGAGTTCCGTATGCGCCTTGAGAAAGAGTTCGAGCAAGCTATGGCATCTATTGATGCTAATAAAGAGATTGCCCGAGAGCAAGCTGATGTATTGGCTGCAGCACTTAGCAAAACTAACATTGAAATTGTGGGCGGTGATGGTAGCTTCTTCAATACTTTCTCTAAGGCACTAAGCCTCGGCAAAGCCGTTGATGGTTTTATGGATAAAAGCAGTTTTGCAAAAGAAAATGTAGAAAAACTCATTAATCGTAGCAAAGAAGACAAAAAAGTTGATATTGCCGCATTATTGAAAAATCCTGAAGTTCAAGATCTTATAAACGGTTTTATGGCAGCTAAAGGGGCTAATCAGCCAGCAAAAACTGTCATATCAAAACCGATTCCACCAACGGATGGCCAACTGTAAACCTTTAGCACATTAGGGTAGTGAACCTACCCCTTATTGTTTTTCATTTTTATTGTCTTAGTTAAGGGAATTCGCTGCGCAATGTCAGATATTCAGGATACGGATCGCGAACAAGAAATACTCGATAGTGCCGTTGCAGAAGGTGGTGCTTATGAAATATTACGCAAACGCCTGACCGACCAAGGGCAACAACTTCATCAAAAAGCTGCACAACTCAATGAAATGCGGTTAGATGAATTCGGCCAAAGCCAAATGGATATAATTGGCCGCATTCGCATTCGTACTGAAAATAATTGCCAAGCAAGGGATATTGTCCGTGTAGGCAAATGGCTTTTGTTTGGCTATAACGTCTTCCTCGGCCTGAAAAAAGAAACACACCTCGAAGATGTGTTTTCACTATATCGGTTAATTGAAAACGACGATGAATTTGATGTTGAAGCTGTCCCTTATGAAGATACTTTCTTAAGCGATAATCGCTTTGTTCAAGACTTCACTGAACTCTATACCTATTATAAGAACACACAGTTACTGCAACTTGTTGAACGGGAAGGCAAACTTCTTGCTAGTTTTCAAATTGGCGATCGCATCACGGATGTGCGAGTTTTTCGTTGGTCAATCTCCAGTGACAAGCGCAAAATTGAGTATATTGATAACCGGGGTGAACGCGATATTGCCCTCCCACCAGCCTATGACTTTGAATGGCAAAAAACCACACGAGAAGACACAGTTAATGGTCGATACCCTCACATCAATATTCTTGACACTGTATTCATTGAAACTATCGGCGGTGATCTAACCATAAAGTGTGAAAATAATACTGAAGATGGTTTAGGGATTTACCGAGAAGCAGTTCTTGATAAAAACCAATCACTAGACGACGCGCAAATTGAATATGCACAAACCGGCAGCTTAATTATCCTAAAAGTATTACCTTATCGGGAAGAAACTTGGCGTTACTTAGTTTACAACACGCTATCTCAATCAGTACAACGCATTGATGCCATCGGGCAAGCTTGTATCCAATTACCAGAAGACCACGGTATTATTTTTCCTGGTGGTTACTACTTACAAAATGGTGACTATAAAACATTTGAACAACCTATGGATGGAATGCGTTTTCGCCGTTTGCGTCGTTCTCCGAATGGAGAGGATGTTCTATATGTTTTCTATTCGCCAAATCAAGGGCGCATAGCCCTATTCAATTATAATTTAATTGAACGAACACTATCAATTCCACTCATTGGCCATGGCTACGCCATGCTTGAAGATGGAAAAATGGTGCTATTTGAAGGTGAAGGCGCAGAAGCGACTCGCGTTCACCCCATGCAAGTTTGGCAAACCCCATTTTACTCAGAAGAATTTGCCGACCAACAACCGACTCGTAGTGGTTTTTTAGGGCGTATAGGCAATGCAGATTTAGTTCGTGGTATTTCTGAAATATTGCATGTTTCCAAAGAAATAGAAGGTAGCCAAATTTCTATTGCTCGCTATGAACAACTCAGCCAGCAAGCAAAAAATTTACTGGATCTTTATTACTGGTTCAGTGATGAGCAATGCCTTGGTATTGGCAAATTGCTCAAAGAAATCACCCAAACCAGTGAACTCGTTCTTGATGAATACGAAAAAGTCGAAAGCATACGGCAGCAATCTGCCAAATCAATGAATGAAGCCATTAGCCGCCAAAAATCACTGATTTCACTTACGTTGCCTGAAAGCTGGGCCGATATTCAACAATTTGTTGATGGCTTAAATGCCCTAAGTGCTCAACGCGGGCACTTGATTTCACTACGTGAATTTCGCTATATGGATTTAAAAAAGCTTAGCGAAATGGAAGCTGAAATAGAGAAAAATCAACAATATGTCTCACAAGAAACCGCTGTTTTCCTTGCTAGTGATAAAGCTTTACACCCCTTTAAAACACAGTTAACTGTTTTCGAAGAACAAATAGAAAAAGCCCAAAACAGTGCCCAGCTAGACATTCCCATGAAAGATATGGAAAAAATGTCTGCTGACTTAGATATGCTTTCAAACCTAATGGCTTCACTGAGTTTCAATGATGTCACACAACAAACTCATATTATTGATGCTATTTCGCAAATCTATGCTCAGCTGAACCAATCCCGAGCCCGCTTACAACAAAAACGAAAATCACAAAGCAGTGTGGAAACTGTCGCACAATTTGGTGCTCAATTCCGGCTATTCAGCCAAGGCATTACCAATGCACTCTCTCTTGCTACTGACCCTGAACGTTGTGATGATCAGCTATCAAGATTACTCGTTCAGTTAGAAGAGCTCGAAAGCCAATTTAGCAGTCATGATGAATTTCTTGATGATATCTTGGCTAAGCGGGAAGAATTACTCGAAACCTTTGAATCTCATAAACAAGTTCTTATTGATGACCGCCAACGACGTGCACAAAATTTAGTCATTGCTGCCGATCGTCTACTAGACAGCCTGCAACGACGAACAACTCGTTTACAGTCTCAAGATGAACTCAATGCCTTCTTTGCTTCCGACCCTCTCGCAATTAAAACGCGTGAACTGATTGAAAAATTAAGGGAAATTAACGATAACGTTAAAGCTGATGATATTGACGCACGCCTAAAATCCTCTCGAGACCAAGCCATTCGAGTTTTACGCGATAAAACAGATATTTTTGAAGATGGTGGGAATGTCATTAAACTCGGGCGCCACCGATTCAGTGTCAATACCCAAGAGCTAGACCTCACCATTTTACCGAAAAATGAACAACTATGGGTTTATCTCACAGGAACTGATTTCCAAGAACCAATAGAAAATGAACAACTATCACAGCTCAAACCTTATTGGAGCGCTTCATTAGAATCTGAATCTGATACGGTTTATCGTGCCGAATACCTTGCTTATTCAATTATCTATGCCGCAACAAAACGCCAAGAAGGGCTAGATTTTGGCATACTAAAAAATGCGTTAACATCAACGGAAAAACTTGAAAAGATTGTCCGTGATTTTGCAAGTCCACGCTATAAAGAAGGTTATGAAAAAGGTATTCATGACCACGATGCTGTTGCTTTACTCAAAAAACTACTGCCAATCGGTGAAAGTGCTGATCTATTACGATATAGCCCAACTGCCCGCGCTATTGCAGCTATTTATTGGCAACAAGTTCAAAATGACGATTTTCCTGCACTATGGCCTGAACGTGCAAGAACAGCCATGAATATTCATCAATTATTCCATAATGACAATGCATTACTTGACCTACAAGCTGAAATCGAAGCTGGAATTAGCTTGTTTTTACAAGATAATCCCATTCAATGCCAAGCCTATGAGCAAACTCAGGCTGCTGAATACCTTAGTTTTATACTAGCAAGAACCCCGATAGAACTCGTCTATAGCAAATACGCGAGGGAGTTAGTTTTAGCACTCCAAAGTCGCTTAGAAGAAGCTCATATGTGGGTTGATTTTAATCGCTCACAACAGAATTTAGGGACTCGTTACGCCCAGCGCTGGTCATTAGTTCAAAACTGGTTACAAGGACTGTGCTCAACCCCTGAATTTGCTCATCTAGTTCCATACATACCGGGTGCTATTGCCATTATTATCTTAGATAAAGTAGCTTCAGCACGCTTTAGTGAAGCTGATCTTTACTTTAAAGTTAACGGGTTACTCGGCGAACACCCGACCATTGAAAACCAAACTCTATCATTGAGCTTAGATAACTACTTCAGTCGGATGCGTGGACAACGGAAACGTTTTATTCCTGAATTTCGTCAATATCAATCCCTGCGCCAACAGATTGTTACTGAAGAACGTAGCCGTTTAAAACTGCATGAATATAAAGCAAAACCATTAAGCTCTTTTGTGCGTAACAAGCTAATAAACGACGTCTATTTGCCTATCATTGGCGATAACATGGCGAAGCAAATTGGCGCTTTAGGGGAAGGTAAACGCACAGATCTCATGGGGCTGCTATTAATGATTTCGCCGCCCGGATACGGTAAAACCACCTTAATGGAATATGCCGCTGACCGTTTAGGGCTCATTTTTATGAAGATCAATGGTCCTGCACTTGGCCATGATGTACTCTCTCTTGACCCTGAACAAGCACCTAATGCAACAGCAAGACAAGAATTAGAAAAACTCAATCTCGCCTTAGAAATGGGTAATAATGTCATGTTATACATCGATGATATTCAACA
Organism: Providencia sp. PROV130; assembly: GCF_028482225.1. NCBI lineage: Bacteria > Pseudomonadati > Pseudomonadota > Gammaproteobacteria > Enterobacterales > Morganellaceae > Providencia > Providencia sp. PROV130. The sequence continues at coordinate 96,371 of NZ_JAMPQC010000022.1, forward strand.
CACCCATCCTGAGTTTTTGCAAAAATTTATATCCTTATGTGATGGGACAAGGCGCATTGAAGGCGTTTGGAAAGGTAAAACCAAAACATATGACATGCGGGGTAAAAAATTCTGCGTCGTGATGGCGGGTAACCCCTATACCGAGTCAGGGGAAGTTTTCCGAATTCCTGACATGCTTGCAAACCGTGCCGATATTTATAACCTTGGTGAAGTATTAGGGGGTATGGATGAAGCATTTGCTCTTAGCTATATCGAAAACAGCCTGACATCAAACCCAGTATTAGCCCCTCTCGCATTACGAGACCTGAACGACCTGTACTTATTTGTCGATAAATCAATGAGGAAATCAGTCTCTACCAACACCTTAAGTTACCCATACTCTGATGCGGAAATTAATGAAATTACTTCAGTAATCAGTAAATTAATCAAATTACGGAATGTTGTATTGAAAGTAAACCAACACTATATCGCCAGCGCAGCGCAATCCGATAAATACCGAACAGAACCCGCATTTCGCTTGCAAGGTAGCTACCGTAATATGAATAAACTCAGCGAAAAAGTCTCTTCTGTTATGAATGATGATGAACTTGAAAGAGTACTAGATGACCACTACCTAGGTGAAGCACAGCTGCTCACAACGGGCGCAGAAGAAAACTTACTCAAACTGGCTGAGTTACGAGGAACACTTACCGAAAAAGATGCAGCACGTTGGCAGCAAATTAAGAAAGACTTTATGCGTAATAAGGCTCTTGGTGGAGATAATGCAGATATTGGTGATCGCGTTGTTGGCCAGCTAGCGTCGCTTGTTGAAAGCGTACAAGCGCTGGGTAACCACTAGTGAACTATTTACAAGGGTATCCTCGCATTAAGCTATTAGCCTGCATTGTTGCAATTTTTATTGTCGTGCAGCTTATTAATAGCTTAATGGTAGGAGGATTAACTTCATTCGGAATTATACCTCGCACTACGGCTGGGCTCATCGGTATATTCTTCTCCCCATTTATCCATAGTAATTGGGGGCACTTATTCAGTAATTTACCCCCATTTATTATACTAAGTGCTCTATTATTACACCGTACTATTAAGGCCTATTTGCTTGCATCACTATTTATTATCGTTATTGGGGGTTTTGCTGTTTGGTTGTTAGGTCGTAATGCTATTCATATAGGTGCCAGTGGTTGGGTTTTTGGGTTATGGGGCTTACTCATCGCCCAAGGTTTTTTCCGTCGAAACTGGGTTGATATAGCTATCGCTCTATTGGTACTCTTTTATTTTGGCACAATGGCCAGCGGCTTGTTACCTACTCACTTATACATCTCAACAGAGTCTCATATAGCTGGGGCTATTGCTGGAGTTATCTATGCATGGCTAAGTCATCATTACCATCAAAAAAACAGCAATCACTCACCTTAAAATAGTACCCAAGACCATTATGACTCATTTTTTGTAATTTATTTAAATTTATGTATCCTTTTCTGTGATCGTGATTAATATATTAACAATTAACCATAAATTAACTATTCATTAACAATGCAACAATGCTAGTCTCAAAAAATAATAACAACATGAGACTCAATAAATGAAAAAACACCTCATCTCTACCGCTATTGTTTTAAGTTCACTATCACTCTCATCATTTTCTCAGTCAATTCAAATTAAAATTGAACGAGATAACTATGGTGTTCCTCACATCTATGCAAATGATACTTATAGCCTTTTCTATGGGTATGGCTATGCTGTGGCACAAGACCGATTATTCCAAATGGAAATGGCTAAACGCAGTACTCAAGGAACAGTTTCCGAAGTGTTAGGTAAAGATTACATTTCTTTTGATAAAGAAATCAGAAATAACTATTGGCCTGATTCCATCCACCAACAAATCACGCAATTGCCCCCTCAAGAACAAGATATTTTGCAGGGTTATGCGGATGGCATGAATGCATGGATTAAACAAATCAATGCTAAACCGGATGACTTAATACCTAAACAGTTCATTGATTATGATTTTTTACCATCCCAATGGACGAGTTTTGATGTTGCGATGATAATGGTCGGTACAATGGCAAACCGCTTTTCCGATATGAATAGTGAAATTGATAATCTAGCATTACTCACTGCACTTAAAGATAAGTATGGTGAACAAATGGGAATGGCGTTTTTTAACCAAATTAATTGGCTTAATAACCCCAATGCACCGACAACAATCTCATCAGAAGAATTCACCTATTCAAATTCACAAAAAACAAAAAATATAGCGCAATTGAATCAAATTAGTGGTTACCGACTTACTGCTCCCATGTTTGAACGCACGGCAAAAGATGCAACAGGAAAATTAATAGCGCTTTCTTCCAAGGAAAATAATGCGTTAATCGCTAAACAATATGAACAAAGCGGTGCTAATGGCCTCGCAGGGTACCCAACTACCAGTAATGTTTGGCTTGTTGGAAAAACAAAAGCGTCTGGCGCAAAAGCCATTTTACTTAATGGTCCACAGTTTGGTTGGTTTAACCCTGCCTATACATACGGTATAGGGTTACATGGAGCCGGGTTTAATATTGTTGGAAATACACCGTTTGCTTATCCCGCTATTTTATTCGGTCATAATGGGCAAATTTCTTGGGGTTCTACAGCTGGTTTTGGTGACGGCGTTGATATTTTTGCAGAACAGATTTCACCTGAATATCCAAATAGCTACTTCCATCAAGGGCAGTGGAAACAAATGCTATCGCGCCAAGAGACATTAAATGTGAAAGGTGAAAAACCCATTACTTTTGAAGTATACCGCACTGTGCATGGTAATGTGGTCAAGCGTGATAATACCACTCACACCGCATACAGCAAAGCTCGCGCATGGGATGGCAAAGAGCTGACATCCTTAATGGCTTGGGTAAAACAAGGACAGGCGCAAAACTGGCAGCAATGGCTAGACCAAGCACAAAACCAAGCATTGACGATTAATTGGTATTATGCGGATAAAGACGGAAATATTGGTTATGCTCATACCGGGCACTACCCTGAACGCCAAGCTAACCATGACCCCCGTTTACCCGTATCAGGTACGGGAGAATGGGACTGGAAAGGGATGCAATCCTTTGCAAATAATCCTAAAGTTTATAATCCCAAATCCGGTTACATCGCCAACTGGAATAACTCTCCAGCTAAAAATTACCCCGCTAGCGACTTATTTGCCTTCTTATGGGGAAGTGCAGATAGAGTGACAGAAATCGATAACCGCATTGAAGCCTATGATAAGTTAACAGCTGATGATATGTGGACGATTTTACAGCAAACTAGCCGTGTCGACCTCAATCATCGCTTGTTTACCCCATTTTTAACTCAAGTAACACAAGGTTTGCCGTCAAATGACAATACCGTCAAATTAGTCTCCTTGCTCCAACAGTGGGATGGTATAAACCAGTTATCAGATGATGGAAAACACTATGTTCATCCAGGGTCTGCAATCCTCGATATTTGGTTAAAAGAAATGCTTAAAGCCACCCTAGGCCAAACGATCCCTGCACCGTTTGATAAATGGTATCTAGCAAGTGGTTATGAAACGACACAAGAAGGCCCTACTGGGTCGTTAAATATCAGTACAGGCGCAAAATTACTGTATGAATCTCTCTTAGAAGATAAATCGCCAATACCACAGCCTATCGATTTATTTTCAGGGCAATCACGAAATGATGTAATTAAAAAAGCACTGAATGCGACCTACCAAAAAATGAGAGTAAAATACGGTGATAACCCAGCTAATTGGCAAACACCCGCCACAGCATTAACCTTCCGTGAAAATAATTTCTTTGGCGTGCCACAAGCCTTACCTCAAGAAAATTTCCATCAAAATGAATACCATAATCGGGGAACTGAAAACGACCTAATTGTGTTTACCGAAAAAGGGGTGAGTGCATGGGACATTGTTGCGCCAGGGCAAAGTGGCTTTATTTCCCCACAAGGAAAACCTTCACCTCACTACCAAGACCAACTCTCGTTATATCAGCAATTTGGTAAGAAACCGTTATGGCTTGATAACGAAGAGCTAGCACCACATATAGAGTCAACTGAAACATTGATGATCGAGAGATAATACTATTACTAAACTAAATACCAAGGTGTCTTGGTATTTAGTTATTAACCTTTACACGATAGACACAACGCCCTGCGCCATTTAATAAGTACTGTTCACGCTCAATGCTAGCATCATCACCCACAATATCACTGAACAATGCCAATTCCGAACGACAAAAATTTTGGCAAGCGGTGGCTGCGGCACAAATTGGACAATGGTTTTCGATAAACAACCAACTGTCATCATCTTGTTCAACCTTCGCCATATACCCTTCTTCGCTACGCACTTCAGCCAACGCCTCAAGCCGCTCAGCTAACGGTAAATTTTTACAACGAGCAAAATATTTTTCTCGGCTTTCTGTTTCCCTTTGGATAATCAGTTTTTCTAGACCTTCATCACCAAAAATAGTCCGAACAGAATCAATCAATTGAAGAGCAAGTTGCGCGTGAGTATCCGGAAAACGTTGATGCCCTAGTTCTGTTAACACCCAATTTTGCCGAGGGCGCCCAGCCCCTGTTTGCGATAAGCACTGCGCACCCTCAACTAACCCCAACGAAGTCAGTTTTTGAATGTGTTGCCTTGCTGCTTCCCCTGTCATATTTAAATCATTTGCGATCACTGCGGTAGAAATAGGCCCTTTCGTTTTGATACAAAAAAGAACCTTATCCACGGCCTGTGTTAGATTTAAATTATCAAAGTAATTACTTGCATTAATCATTATGCGACTCTATTATCCAAGCTATTACTTGTATAATACCTCTTTTTTCACCATTCCGTCTAGCGGGTCTCTCTATGAGCAATGAAACATCAACCGTACCTCAAGCCAAGTGGGCTGATTTACTTAGTGGCGCCAATGCATTACTCACTATTGCCTTAACTGGCGGTGTTGCACTACATGCTATTAATATTTATATCGTAACAACCATATTGCCCAGTGTCGTTAACGATATTGGCGGTCTTGAGTATTACGCATGGAATACCACTTTATTTGTGGCAACATCCATTGTCGGTTCTGCCCTTTCTAGTAAAGTATTAGACAGTTTTGGGCCTAAATTTTCTTATTTATTTGCGCTTATTCTATTTTCTTTAGGGTCTATTTGGTGCGCAGCTTCCCCATCAATGTTGGTATTACTAGGCGGGAGGGCATTACAAGGACTTGGTGGCGGTATTTTATTTGCTCTTAGCTATGCATTAATTCGCATTGTTTTTACCGAAAACTTATGGTCTCGAGCCATGGGTGTTGTTTCAGGTATGTGGGGAATAGCAACACTCTGTGGCCCAGCAATTGGTGGTATTTTTGCTGAAAGTGGCCACTGGCGTTGGGCATTTTGGGCTTTATTGCCTGTCGCGGTTTTTCTAGCACTTATTGTCATCAATCAACTCCCTAAAAAACAAACTCAAGCACCAAAAACCAGTAAAATTCCATTCTTAGCGATTTCTCTGTTAGTGATATCCGTTCTTGCTATCTCAATTGGAAGTTTGTCTGATAGTTTATTCATGAACCTTATTGGTTTGTTAATTGGCCTAGCCATACTGCTGACAATTGCTTTACTCGATGGTAAAAATGACAAACGTTTATTACCAACAGGAGCCTATTCGCTCAAGAATCCCCTTGGCGTCATATTTTTAACCATGTGTTTGTTAGTTGGTGGCATGACAACCGAAATTTATGTCCCTTATTTCTTACAAACCATCCATCTGTTTTCTCCGCTCACAGCCGGTTATTTAACTGCAATAATGGCAGCGGGTTGGACCATTGGGGCACTCTTTAGCGCCAATAAAACAGGGGCTATTGTTATCCGAATTATTCGAACAGGCCCGGTCATCATATTTATTTCTTTAATTGTACTTGCTGTTCTAACGCATAATCAACAGCTTATCGAATCATGGCCATTATTCGTTATTTATCTCATCGCCATGGCTGGGGTTGGTCTAGGAATTGGCGTGTGTTGGCCTCATCTCGTACTACGTGTTTTTAAGAATGCGCCAGAGGGTGAGGAAAATCTCGCATCATCTTCAATTATTACCATTCAATTGTATGCAACCGCGCTATCTGCCGCCTTAGTGGGAGTCGTCGTCAATAATAGCGGGTTAATTAGCCCCGGAGGGATCGCGGGAGCACAGCAAGCTTCAATCTGGTTATTTGCTCTATTTGCAATTAGTCCATTACTCGCAACCGTATTAATCCGCAAAATAAGATAAAAAAGTATAAGGGAGCAAAAGCTCCCTTCAGACTGCTGACAAACATATTATGTTTAGCAGCAAGTCTAATTGGTTTTGAAAATAAACTAGTTTAGTTCGTTAATGCCTTTTTAGAGCGTAAAAAATAAGGCAGAACAATAATACTGATCAGCAAGACAAAAATAGTTGCCACCATCACCCCTAAGAAGGCATGATCAAAGGCAATATTGGCCTGATTTATCAACGCAGATGCATTATTTGCTGGTAGTGATTCAGAAACTAATAAGGCCTCATCAATACTATCATAAACTTTATCACTGACTGTTAAGCCTTCAGGTAATGAGAGTTTCAAGGTATAAATTGCACTCATTAACCCCCCCATAAAGGTTACACCTAAGACACTGCCAATTTCATAAGCAATTTCTTCAATTGATGCTGCCATGCCTGCTTTTTCATCAGGGGCATTTAACATCACCGTCGTTGATGCCGTCGTGAATATCGCACCAAGGCCAAACCCAATAAGAAAGAGGAATGAAAGTAACAAAATACCTGTCGAAGTTTGGTACACCATCGTTAAACCAACGACACCAATTAACGTACAAGTAAACCCGAAAACAGTGAGTTTGATCTCACCAAATTTATGAAGGTACATACCTGCCAATGGTGCAGCTATCACCGAAGCCAATGGAATTGGAATGATATATAAAGCCGCTTCAAATGGCGTATAACCCAAAACCAGCTGTAAACGTTGGCTTAGTAATAATTCAACACCAACGATAACCACGATAGATAACACAGCCATCATCAGCCCTGCATTAAATTTAGGATGCTTTAATAGCGTAAAATCAATCATTGGGGATATTGATTTAATTTGTCGATTTCTAAATACCACCAAAAAGAAAGCCCCAATAACGCCTGAAACCCATACAGCAGGCCAGTCTGTATAAGGTTTTCCGAGCTCCTTCAACGCATAAATAACGCCAATTAAGCCAATTAAAACTAAAATAGAACCGAAAATGTCGATTTTTTTGTCGCTGTTACCACCACATTTAGGGATCAAGTAACACGCAAACGGAATAACCAATAAGACGACTGGGACATTAATTAAAAAAACAGAGCCCCACCAAAAGTGGTTAAGTAAGATACCGCCGATCAAAGGGCCAATTGCCGCACCACCAGATGCAACCGCAGACCATATTCCAATAGCTAATGCCCTTTCTTTTGGGTCTAAAAAAACATGCCTGACAATAGCAAGGGTGGCAGGCATACTTACTGCTGCACCAACAGCTAAAAAGCCACGAGACAAAATCAAACTTGTTGCGGTTGGTGAAAAAGCAGCACACAACGAGGCTAAACCAAATAACGGTAGCCCCAATAAAAACATTTGCTTGTGACCGACTTTATCACTTAGCATCCCTGCAGCAGGTAATAACCCAGCGACCACCAATGGGTAAGCATTCATTATCCACAGTTTTTCAGATGACGTAGCGCCTAAATCATGGGTTAATTTAGGTAACGCGGTATACAGTACAGTGACATCAATAACGATAAGAAACAGTACACTTGAAACTAATAGAAGCACTATCCAGCGCTTATAATCGGTTAACATAAAATTCTCTCAATGAGTTTATTTGATCATGATTTTTGTGCTGATCGTGCTACAATATAAATCCATACGTACGTATTGAAAAGAGGTTTTTCTAAATGGGACGTCAACGAACAATCGATAGAGAAAAATTGCTTGATGCAGCTGAAGACATTGTTTTACAACAAGGTGCTACCGCTCTCACTATCGATGCAGTCGCCAAAGCGATGGGGGTCTCCAAAGGCGGTGTTCAGTACTGTTTTGGCAATAAAGATGCCTTAATTGATGCGATGTTTGAGCGTTGGGGCCAGTCTTATGATGAAATTTTTAATCAAGTCACACTGCAAGATAACTCTCCTGAAGGGCAAATTTTTGCTCATATGCAAGCTACCCACCAGCACGATAAAGTTGCAATGGCAAAAGGCGCTTCCTTAATGGCATCCTTATTACAAACCCCTGAATACCTGGAAAGTACGCGTACTTGGTATCGTGAACGGCTTGCGAGACTAGATACTTCAACAGAGAAAGGCAAACAAGCAAGAATTGTTTTTCTAGCAACTGAAGGCGCTTTTATGCTGCGCTATATGGGATTCATGGAAATTGATGATAATGAGTGGCAATCTATATTTGGTGATTTGGAAAATTTATTAAAACTGAACTAAAAATCTCTTTTTGATATCGAGGTAATCTTTCATTTTATATAGTTAATAAAAATGGAGGATTACGATGAAAAAAAACCCAATAATATCTGTTCCAAGTCACATTTATCACCCAGCACAGCCCCAAAAGGATCATGATTTTATTACTGAAAATATTCGCTCAGTTGGCAATAAAAATCCGCTTAAAAATTTCATAAAAAAACTCTTTAAAAGAAAAAAAACAGCGATTATCACCGACACAAAAAAAATGCATAATAATGCATTATCACAAGAAAAAAACCCTGTTGTTCCCCTATCGATCAAGCTCAACTCCCAAAATCACATTAAACCTAATTTACATACAACAGAAAATATTGATTTATTTATCAAGCTATTAAGTCGCGAAAATATTTATTTTGAAAATAAAGAATCTGTTCTCGATCCCCATAAAAAGAACAGGCTCATATTAAGTGATTATGTTGGTAGTGGTACTTATGGCACAGTGTATCGAGTGGGCAATTTTGCCATAAAAATCCCTAACAATAAGGAGCACCAGAACACGCATTTTGCTAATTTAGGCCGTAGTAGACGAATTTTGACAGAGGTGAACCAAGATAAGAACTTTGCCCGCGTAACAACACTAAAAAATGACACTCAAGTTTTAGTTTCAAAATTTATTGATGGCAAATCAGTGACGGGAAATAAAGCTTATCAATTTGTTAAATCCAAAGGAAGAATACTGCATGACTATAATGTTAATGGTAATGTAAGAAAAGATAAACAAGAAAAAATGTATTTAATTGATGCTGATTTTGCCTCATTACCCATTGAAAAAAGGCGCAATTCCCTTGGCAGCAACCAACTTTACACGCTGTTCCCTTCATACACGAGTAGATATTTAAAAATTCAAACAATACCAAAGAATTAAAATAATTTGGCGGTGAAAATTTAATACAGATAAACGAATTCATGACTGGAGATGATAATAATTATCAGTTAATATTTAGCATTCGTCTCCTCCATACAAAAAGGTTTGGCACTATGCAAAATAACCAGATCACATCACTCTTCCCCAACAGCGACGCTTTTTTTTACGTGGGAAAATGACCCCAGAAGCAGGTAAATGGGTCAGTGAACCATTATGGAAAGGGATAAAATTAGTTTTAATGATGAATGGTGAGCTTGAATGCCAGCCAGATAATAAAAAAACCGTCTCTCTTTCTGGCGCATCATTGTGCGTTATTGCCAGCCAACATGAGCAAGAGAGCCAACAGCGTTTTTTAGAACGTAAACACGCCTTTAGTGTGAGCATCGCGGCAAAGGCGCTCTATTTTTAGGTAATTTACTTCTCGACTTTTGTATTCTGCTCTATGTATATTTTCAGGTCGGGTCAAGGTTAGATACGGCTCCCAATATTTTCATTGTTAAATGAAATATCACAATGTAGTTGTCATTAAATTTCTTTTGCGTTTAATATCAAAACTAACAATGAATTTGGAATCATAAAAAAGTTAAAAAAAATTTTTAATTTAATTAAGAGAGTAAATAAATGGCGAATAATAACTTTACGAGTATTGTTTCCGTTCTTCACGTAAGTGATTTTGAAGAAGCCGTTGAATGGTACGCCAAATGGCTTGGGCGCAAGCCAGATCTTACACCTGATGAAGGAATCGCAGAATGGAAGCTAGTAGAAAATGCTCTAATTCAAGTTTCGCTTACTCCTGACCCAAACCTTGTAGGTAAATCATTTGTAGTTTGCTGTGTTCGCAATATCGAAGCACAAAGAGTAGTTTGCCAAAACGTTGGGGTTGCCGTTGGCGAAATACAGGATCTAGGATTCATAAAGATTGCGCAGCTCAGCGATCCAGCTGGAAATACTGTAATGTTTGTCCAAGAAACATAGAATATAATCATGCCGTTGATGTGAGCATCGCGGCAGAGCCGCTCTATTTCTAGGCAACTCCCTTCTCGTCTTTTATACTTTGCGTTATGTATATTCCCAGACCAGCAAAGCTGTTATTTCAATATGACGACAGATGGAATCACTTCATTAAAAATAACAACGTCGATGAATGATAACTCCTCAGCGTCGAAAAGGTGCTCACCTGTGCTATGGGCGTTCACCGTTATTGCTGTTCTTCTCCTGAATGCATACATTCCCGTTTCTTTTGTCAAGCCTGTAAATCTAAAGCCTATAGTGCATATGCTCTCAAAGGCACTGAACAATAGATAGCACAACAGCGGCATATTTTGCCGGACTGCGAATGGCCCCCCTCACTATACCTCACCTACCTTGGCTTTTCTTCAACAATAATTGACCATTGCTCCATCAGCTCTTTCGTTGTACAACCCGTGCTATGCTAAAACACGCACGACACCTTGGAATCGAAGTCGGTATCTTTTGTGCCCTACGCACCTATGGTCGTCAACTCAATCAACATCCGTTCTCAGAGTTAATCAATGAAAAAACTGTCAGAATTTAATAGAAATATAGCGCTCAAAACTCCCAATTAATGCGGCACTACATTGATTGAGATTCCTAACTATCAAACTAGCCTAAAAACCATTTCACAACGCAAGCCTATCGGCCAACTTCAAGCCGTAGAACAAGGGCGAGTCCATGGCTTATGGCATATTTTCTATGATTCACCCGAAAATATTATTGCCTTTCAATCTTTAGCTAAATGGTTACACCCTGAGATATTCAAAGATATCGACTCCGAAGCCACTCGCAAGGAAATGTACCAAAGATTTATGCCAATCCCTGCGACAGGGGTGTTTTCATTAACGTTGGAATAAAAATCATTTAATTTGAACGCGTAGAGGATCAGTCAATAGTGTCACTCGTCCCTCAACCTCTGCGCGTTTGAGCCACTCATCCAGTTGCTGGCTCAGTAATCCGGTTTGCTTAATTAATTCACTAATCGCTTTCGGTTCTTTCGCTACCCGTGCCAATTCATCTAAAAATAAACCATAAAAATCAACACATTCTATCTGTTTAAGTGTAACGGGTTCTTTTGCGGGTTGCTCTACTTCTAAAATATCTGACTGAGCAAATAAGTCAGCTTGCTCGTTCTGATTAAAGGCTAACACTGGCTGTACCAATAAGTGTGTAATATCAATGTGTTCGACCTCTTTTTCACACCATATCGCGCCTTTTTCAACCAGATATGAGTTGGCCGCTGTTTGATCATCTGTCGGTTTTACCCATAAAGGAACCCACTGATTTTTTAAATTTTCTTCAGCGCCATTCAGTGTCCCCCCTTTTTTTCCTGAATGGATCACTAACCCGCTATCAGATAAACAGTAGATATACTTATTTCGAGCCATCGCATTACCAACATGAAAACTCGCTTCGGGATAAAAGGGTGAAATTAACACCGTATTACCCGACATCAACCCTTTTCGCCATTTAGCACTAGTCGCTGCCTTTAAAAGGCTATCAGCCAAAACACCAATAACCGATCCCCCTTGCTTCGCAGCACCTAACATAGCCGATTGATCAACACCACGAGCACCACCAGAAACAAGAGGCACCCCACTTTTCGCCGCTAGCTCACCGATTCGAGTCGTAAAAAAAAGATCAGAATCAATTGCATTACGTGACCCTACCACCGCTAGCCCACCCGCATTGAGCAACTCTTTATTTCCACACCCAAATAACACAGGAGGACAGCCAGTTTGTAGCCGTTTTTTCAATCGCCAAGGATATTGAGTGTCCGCCCGAGTCACCACCCAAAGGCCAGCTCTATGCCACTTTTCAACGGCTAGAGCCAAACTATGACCCCGACTTAATAATTGCAAAATACGCTCATGACTAATTCGCTTATCATCCCAACCAATCAGTCGCGATTGAGGATCTGAGACTAACAAATCAGAGGGAGACAAAGAGTTTGCCTTTAACCATAGCGCAAACCGCCCCCACTCCGTGTTGGTTAACGGCTTTACATCACCTTGATTAGCTGATGAAAAATAACTGGTTAATAACAATGTGGCTTGAGCCGTTGGCGATAAGTTCATTACTCTCTCACTGAAGAAGAAGCTAGCACTACAGGGTAAACAATGCCACTCCCTGAGCGTTGTAATAATGCGGCAATGACAGCCAATGTCCATCCAGAATCAATCACATCATCAATAAGTAGAACCGGAGCATTGGGAATATCCCCGCAAATTTGAAACGCACCATCTAGATTACGACATTGATGAAAGCGATTTTGTTGGTTTTTCTGTGGTTGATTATCCCTGACTTTGCCAACAACATCAATAAACGGCAAACCTAAATAAGCAGCCACTCTCTTTGAAAAATCAACAACTAATGCTTGATGCCGAAGGGAGGGAACACAACAAACCCATTGAGGAAAAGGCTGAGGCTTCCAGCGTTGCGCTATCATCTCGGCCATCGCTTTGACCAAATCATCGCCAAAATAGCCAGCTCGCTTTTGTTGTGCAACAACCTCTCCCCACCCAGCATCTCCCCAGCAAGACAAAATACGGCCCTTTTGAGCTCTTAAATTTGAAGGCAAATTTCCTCTCAAATTATATTCAGGGAATGCATTAGCCGCGACTTGGATCTTAGGCTTAATCTCCATTTCAAGCTGTTGTAAAAATACACTGGCTTGATAAATCTTCGCTGATGATAACGATGGGTTAATAATCATTTTTCCAAGGCAATTATCACATTTACCGCAATCCGTTATATTTTTATCATCAAGCGCTTTGCGAAGAAAAGACATTCTACAATCAGTATCTGCCAAATATTTTTGTATTTCATCCCACTCTTGCATTCTCTGTTGAGTTAAGTGAGTTATACGGGCATGATCCATCACATAGTGAACTGGCGTTCTTTTCCAGAGACTACCAGACTTAATAATTGGAGCCGGGTTTTCAACATATAATAATTTCAAAACTTTTTCGATTTGCCCTTTACGTAGGTTAGTTTGTTCTTCTATTTCCCTAACAGATAAACCATCACTCTCTTCCAATAAACATAAAATATCAGTAACATTTTTTTCCGCTGGAAATGCCCCTTTCCTAAAGTAATCATGAATATAGCTATCTTCCTTACCCGATAATAAAATACCAACCGCCTGATCAATGCCTCGGCCTGCCCGCCCAACTTGTTGATAATAAGAAATAATAGAACTAGGCACTTGATAATGAATAACAAAACTTAAATCTGGTTTATCATACCCCATCCCTAATGCGGTCGTTGCGACCAACACTTTTAATTCATTATTTAACAATTGAGTTTCCAGATACTGGCGATATTCATTACTATCTTTAAAATTATCATCACTCACACTGCCATGATAAGCTTTGGCATTAATACCATTTTGGTTTAACCACTTCGCAACTTGCTCTGCATCCCTTACCGTTAAGGTATAAACAATCCCTGTACCTTCTAATATCGGGATAGCCTAAGCCAACCAAGCTAGACGAGAAGCCTTATCAGGAAGCAGCATACATTGTAACGCTAAGCTCTCCCTTGCTAATGACCCACGGTAAATATGAATATGACCTAGCTGCTGCTGAATATCTGTAATGACGCGATTATTGGCGGTTGCAGTTGTCCCAAGTACCGGAGTATTCATTGGTAATTGTTGTAATACCCTTACAATGCGACGGTAATCTGGGCGAAAATCATGCCCCCAATCAGAAATACAGTGAGCTTCATCGATAACCATCAGCGCTATTTTGTCAGCAATAGGCAATAAAACGCTATCAATAAAGTCATCATTAGCTAATCGTTCAGGCGAAATAAGTAAACAATCAATTTCATTATTATAAATACGCTGAGTAATGCTTTGCCAATCCGCAGAATTACTCGAATTCATTGTTTCTGCAATTATACCTAATCGTTCTGCTGACTCTATTTGGTTTCGCATTAAAGCAAGTAGCGGTGAAATAATAATTGTTGGCCCTAACCCTTTATTTCTAAATGCTTTAGCACTAATAAAATAAACGGAGCTTTTCCCCCACCCCGTACGCTGTACAACCAGTATTTTTTTATTCTGGTTTACTAGGCTATCAATAGCTTCCCATTGTCCATCTCTAAATTGAGCTGTAGGGGAATTTAAGGCCGTTCTTAAAAAAATTAAAGCTTGGTTATTATCCATAAAAAATCCTTTTTATTAATATTTCACAACATAAGATTCACTATAAATAAATTTAGTTCTAACTCAAAGGGTAACAGGTTTAATTTCACGACACCTGTTTTTATTTTTTATTTTAAAAGGATAATTAATTTAACAAGGGAAGGAAGGTGAGTGTAATAAAAAAATAATTTATATAAATATAATATTAATAATATACCAATCACTAAACCCGACGATATATCATCGGGTTTAGTGTTAATTAATTACTCAACCGTCACCGACTTCGCCAAGTTACGTGGTTGGTCTACGTCTGTACCTTTAATCAATGCAACGTGATAAGACAACAGTTGCAGAGGAACAGTGTAGAAAATAGGTGCGATGAGCTCTTCAACATGAGGCAGCGAAACAATTTTCATATTTTCACTAGCTTCAAAGCCCGCATCTTGGTCAGCAAACACATACAGCAAACCACCACGCGCACGAACTTCCTCAATATTTGATTTCAGTTTTTCTAACAATTCATTGTTAGGTGCCACGATGATAACAGGCATATCGGCATCAATTAACGCTAATGGGCCGTGCTTTAATTCACCAGCGGCATACGCTTCCGCGTGTATATATGAAATCTCTTTTAATTTCAGAGCCCCTTCAACGGCAATAGGGAACTGATCACCGCGGCCTAAGAACAACGCGTGGTGTTTATCAGAGAAATCTTCTGCCAATGCTTCAATGACTTTATCTTGCGATAACATGCTTTCAATACGCGCAGGCAATGCATGCAGAGCGTGAGAAATATTTTCTTCGAGCTCCGGATTAGCACCTTTCAAACGGCCCATATACGCCACTAGCATTAGTAAAACGGTTAACTGTGTGGTAAACGCTTTGGTTGATGCCACACCAATTTCAGCCCCTGCTTTGGTCATCAGGGCAAACTCAGATTCACGTACCAGTGAAGAACCCGCAACGTTACACACCGCTAAAGAAGTCAAATAGCCTAACTCTTTCGATAAACGCAATGCTGCCAGTGTATCTGCAGTTTCACCTGATTGAGACAGCGTTATCATTAAGCTGTTTTTACGGTGCGCAGGGTTACGGTAGCGATACTCTGAAGCGATTTCCACATCACATGGAATACCCGCTAAAGACTCAAACCAATAACGCGCTACCATGCCAGCATTGTAAGATGTCCCGCAAGCTACGATTTGGATATGTTCAACTTGAGATAAAATTTCACTCGCACGAGGGCCTAATTCGCTCAGATCAATGCCATTATCTTTGCTAAAACGCCCTTCAAGGGTGTTTTTAATCGCCATCGGCTGTTCATAAATCTCTTTTTGCATGTAATGGCGGTAAACGCCTTTATCGCCTGCATCATATTGAACGTTTGATTCAATTTGCTCACGATCGACAGCTTCACCACTTTTATCAAAGATACGAACAGTACGACGAGTGACTTCGGCAACATCCCCTTCTTCAAGGTAAATAAAGCGACGAGTCACAGGCAACAATGCTAATTGGTCTGATGCTAAGAAGTTTTCACCCACACCTAAACCAATAACCAATGGGCTACCAGAACGTGCGGCGACTAATAATTCAGGAATACGGCTATCCATAATTACCGTACCATAAGCACCGCGTAATTGTGGAATAACACGTTGAACCACTTCCACCAGCGTGCCGCCCTTTTGTTGTTCATGGTGAACAAGATGAGCAATCACTTCGGTGTCAGTTTCTGAACTAAAGACATAACCGAGCTTTTTCAGTTCATCTTTCAGTTCTAAATAGTTTTCAATAATGCCGTTATGAACAACAGCAATATAACCAGAGGTATGTGGGTGAGCATTACGTTCACTTGGAATACCATGAGTCGCCCAACGGGTATGTGCAATCCCCGTTCCACCCGATACTGGGTTTTTCTCCGCTTCCTCAGCCAACATTTGCACTTTGCCCACTTCACGTAAGCGTTGCAAATGGCCTTCGTGATCAACTACTGCCATACCCGCAGAGTCATAACCACGATACTCAAGACGACGAAGACCTTCTAACAGAATTTCTGCAATATCACGTTGTGCAACAGCACCTACAATTCCACACATATTATTTTGATTCCTAGACAAAAGGTTTCTTTCTTTAGAAACCTTCATTTGTCGCAACCTAATTGTTGTACAGTTTTCACTGTTCCCCAGCCTTGTAGAAAATGGGGATATTATTTTTATATTGCTACCTTAGGTAGCTATTTTAATTTTCGCGATTAATTCGCATTTATAATAGGAGAGATATTGCTACCTCTCCTCAATATTTACTTATTTTTTCTTAACTGGACGTTGCCAGTTTTTAATATGCATTTGCTTTACACGGCTGACAACGAGTTCGTCTTCATTCACGTCACGAGTTACCGTCGTGCCAGCACCAATTGTTGCACCTTTTGCTACAGAAACTGGCGCGACTAATTGAGTGTCTGAGCCTACAAATACATCATCACCAATAATGGTTTTGTGTTTATTTGCGCCATCATAATTACAAGTGATAGTACCTGCGCCAATATTCACGTTATCGCCAATTTGGGCATCCCCAAGGTAACTTAAATGACCCGCTTTAGAGCCTAAACCTAAAGAGGCATTTTTTATTTCGACGAAATTGCCCACATGCGCTTTGTCTGCTAATTTAGCACCTGGACGTAAACGCGCAAAAGGGCCAACAGTACAGTCAGTGGATAATTCAGAGTTTTCTATCACTGAATAAGGGCTGATAACCGAGTTATCACCAATCACACAGTCTTTTAAAATACAACCAGATTGAATATGCACGTTATTCCCTAATGTGACATTGCCTTCAATAATCACGTTAGTATCAATAATAATATCGCGACCATGAGTTAGATTTCCGCGCAGATCAAAACGTGCAGGGTCAATTAACATTACTCCTGCTAATAACAATTTTTCCGCTTGTTCTTTCTGATAAACTCTTTCTAACGCAGCCAGTTGTAGGCGGTTATTCACGCCTTCCATCTCACTTAAATGTTTAGGATGAACGGTTGCAATTTTATTACCTTCTTTATGTGCTAATGCAATAATATCAGTAATATAATATTCGCCTTGTGCGTTATCGTTGTTTAGCTGTGCCAACCAACGTTTAAAATCTTTACCGCTGGCAACCATGATCCCAGTGTTAATCTCTTGGATTTTACGTTGCTCTTCAGTCGCATCTTTTTGCTCGATAATACCGACAACTTCATTATTTTCACGAATGATACGGCCATACCCTGTTGGGTTATCTAAAATAACCGTCAGTAAGCCAATACCACCTTCTGGCTTCACGTCAATTAAGCGATCTAGGGTATCTTTAGCAATTAACGGTACATCGCCATATAGCATGACAATATTTTCATCGTCTTGGAAGCTTGGCGCGGCTTGTTGCATCGCATGGCCAGTGCCGAGCTGCTCGGCCTGCAATACCCAATTGAGGTTTTGCTCACCTAGTTTTTCTTTCAGTAAATCACCGCCATGTCCGTATACCAGATGAATATCTGATGCACCAATGGATTTTGCTGTATCTATAACATGCTGAACCATTGGTTTGCCTGCAAGCAAATGCAAAACTTTAGGTAGCTCTGAATACATCCGTGTGCCTTTACCGGCAGCTAAAATCACGACACTTTTTCTTTGCACAGTCATTTTTCCTGAAACTCCAACTTAGGGATGAAAGTAAACCTATTTCCTTTATAAATTACTACATATTTCGCTCAAATAAAAAAGCCAGTTAGACTTAACCAACTGGCTTTTTTTACTATACCGCTATCATTACATTAGCTTTTTAGTTAACTCGATGACTCGAAGTTTCGCTATTGCTTTTGCAAGTTCTGCTGATGCCTGAGCATAATCAACATCGCCGTGAGCTTTACGGACGTGTTCTTCCGCTTTGCGTTTAGACTCCACTGCACGAGCTTCGTCTAAATCTTTACCACGGATCGCTGTATCAGCGAGTACGATAACACCATTTGGTTGTACTTCTAAAATACCGCCGGAGAGGTAAATTAGCTCTTCTTCACCAAACTGTTTGGTAATACGTACCATGCCCGGTTTTATGGCAGTCAGCAGCGGGGTATGCTGCGGGTAAATCCCCAGCTCACCTTCACTACCTGTCACCTGAATTTTCTGTACCATGCCTTCAAACATTTGTTTTTCAGCACTCACTACAGTCAGGTGGTATGTCATTGCAGCTACCATATCAACCTCCTGTCAGCTGGATTAAAGCTTTTTCGCTTTTTCCACAGCTTCGTCAATGGTACCAACCATATAGAACGCTTGTTCTGGCAGGTGGTCGTAGTCACCGTTCAGGATACCGCTGAAGCCACGGATAGTGTCTTTCAGGGAAACAAACTTACCTGGTGAACCGGTAAATACTTCAGCAACGAAGAATGGTTGAGACAGGAAGCGCTGGATCTTACGAGCACGAGCAACAACCAGTTTGTCTTCTTCAGACAGTTCATCCATACCCAGAATTGCAATGATATCTTTCAGTTCTTGGTAACGTTGCAGAATAGACTGAACGCCACGAGCAACATCATAGTGCTCTTGACCAACAACCAGTGGGTCAAGCTGACGGCTAGTAGAATCCAGAGGGTCAACCGCAGGGTAGATACCCAGTGATGCGATTTGACGGCTCAGAACTACCGTTGCGTCTAA
Organism: Providencia sp. PROV130; assembly: GCF_028482225.1. Classification (NCBI taxonomy): domain Bacteria; kingdom Pseudomonadati; phylum Pseudomonadota; class Gammaproteobacteria; order Enterobacterales; family Morganellaceae; genus Providencia; species Providencia sp. PROV130. The sequence goes on from NZ_JAMPQC010000022.1 coordinate 115,624, forward strand.
GTGAGCAAAGGTGGTCGCTGGTGATGGGTCAGTCAAGTCATCCGCTGGCACGTAAACCGCTTGAACGGAAGTGATAGAACCTGTTTGAGTTGAGGTAATACGTTCTTGCAGAACACCCATCTCTTCCGCCAGCGTTGGCTGATAACCTACCGCTGATGGCATACGACCTAACAGTGCTGATACTTCAGTACCTGCCAGTGTATAACGATAGATGTTGTCAACGAACAGCAGTACGTCACGACCTTCGTCACGGAATTTTTCAGCCATAGTCAGACCAGTCAACGCAACGCGCAGACGGTTTCCTGGTGGCTCATTCATCTGGCCATAAACCAGTGATACTTTATCCAGAACGTTTGAGTCGGTCATTTCATGATAGAAGTCGTTCCCTTCACGAGTACGCTCACCAACACCTGCGAATACTGAGTAACCTGAGTGCTCAATCGCGATGTTACGGATCAGTTCCATCATGTTTACTGTTTTACCAACACCCGCACCACCGAACAGACCAACTTTACCACCTTTCGCGAATGGACAGATTAAGTCCATTACTTTGATACCGGTTTCCAGCAGTTCTGTTGAGTTAGCTAGTTCTTCATAGCTAGGTGCAGCACGGTGAATTGACCAGCGCTCTTCTTCGCCGATATCACCTTTCATATCAATAGGCTGACCCAGAACGTTCATGATACGTCCTAAAGTTGCTTTACCTACTGGTACTTCAATTGGGTGCTCTAAGTTTACAACTTCTAAACCACGGCTCAGGCCATCTGATGTACCCATTGCGATACAACGGACAACACCACCGCCTAACTGTTGCTGAACTTCCAGCACCAGTTTTTCTTTACCGTTAACAACCTCAAGAGCGTCGTACACTTTTGGTACGTCATCTTGAGGGAACTCGACGTCCACAACGGCGCCGATTACCTGGATAATCTTTCCAGTAGCCATCTTGAATCCTCTACGTAATTCGTAAACCTAGCTGTTAAACCGCGGAAGCACCCGAAACGATTTCGGTAAGCTCCTGAGTAATGCTGGCCTGACGAGCTTTGTTGTAAACCAACTGCAACTCTTTGATCAGGTTTCCACCATTATCAGTAGCGGCTTTCATCGCTACCATTCGTGCGGCCTGCTCACTAGCCAGGTTTTCAACGACGCCCTGATAAACCTGCGACTCGATATAACGACGTAGCAGGGTATCCAGCAACGCCTTAGGATCGGGTTCGTAAATGTAATCCCAAGACTTCTTCTTCAGTGTTTCATCATTGCTTGCAGGCAATGGTAACAACTGAAGAATAGTTGGCTCCTGAGACATTGTATTGATGAACTTATTCGTCACCACATACAGTTTATCCAAACGCCCTTCATCATAGGCTTGTAGCATTGTGTTAACTGGACCAATCAAATCCGAAAGCGTTGGGTTATCCCCCATTCCGGTAACTTGAGTCACGACATTGCCGCCCACAGAACCGAAGAATGATACCGCTTTAGAACCGATTAAAGCCAAGTCAACCTGAACGTTTTTCTCAGACCATGACTTCATATCTGCTAATAGTTTTTTGAACAGGTTAATGTTCAAGCCACCACACAGACCGCGGTCTGTTGAAACAACCAGATACCCGACACGCTTAACTTCACGCTCTTCGAGATATGGATGTTTATATTCCAGATTACCTAACGCTAGGTGACCAATCACACTGCGCATGGTTTCTGCATAAGGACGGCTGGCCGCCATGCGTTCCTGCGTTTTACGCATTTTGGACGCAGCGACCATTTCCATCGCTTTAGTGATCTTTTGTGTATTTTGTACACTTCCGATCTTGGAACGTATCTCTTTTGCGCCGGCCATTTCTGCTTCTCCTTATTAACCAGACGGCCCTAGGAACTGGGCCGAATAGTATTACCAGGACTGAGTTGCTTTAAATGATTCGAGCAGTTTTTTCAACTTGCCTTCGATATCATCGTTATAGCTACCAGCCGGGCCAATTTCGTTCATAAGGTCAGCATGCTCGCGCTGTGCAAAAGAAACTAAAGCAGCTTCAAACGCACCAATTTTCGCTAACTCAACATCATCCAAGAACCCACGTTCTGCCGCGAACAGAGACAGTGCCTGCTCTGCTACTGACATTGGTGCGTACTGTTTCTGTTTCAGCAGTTCAGTTACTTTCTGACCATGACTTAACTGTTTACGAGTCGCGTCATCGAGGTCGGAAGCAAACTGAGCAAACGCTGCCAGTTCACGATACTGAGCAAGTGCGGTACGGATACCACCAGACAGTTTCTTGATAATTTTAGTCTGAGCAGCACCACCAACACGAGATACTGAAATACCTGGGTTAACCGCTGGACGAATACCAGAGTTAAACAGGTTAGATTCCAGGAAGATCTGACCATCTGTAATCGAAATTACGTTTGTTGGTACGAATGCAGAAACGTCACCAGCTTGGGTTTCAATGATAGGCAGAGCTGTCAATGAACCTGTTTTGCCTTTAACTTCACCTTTAGTAAAGTTTTCTACGTATTCAGCGTTAACGCGAGCAGCACGCTCAAGTAAACGTGAGTGCAGATAGAAAACGTCGCCAGGGTAAGCTTCACGTCCTGGTGGACGACGCAGCAACAGTGAGATTTGACGGTATGCAACAGCCTGTTTAGACAGGTCATCGTATACGATCAGAGCATCTTCACCGCGGTCACGGAAATATTCACCCATCGCACAACCAGCATATGGCGCTAAGTATTGCAGAGCAGCTGATTCAGATGCTGTAGCAACAACAACGATAGTGTTTTGCAGTGCGCCGTGCTCTTCCAGTTTACGAACTACGTTAGAAACGGTAGATGCTTTCTGGCCGATAGCCACGTACACACATTTGATGCCTGAGTCGCGTTGGTTGATGATTGCATCGATAGCCAAAGCAGTTTTACCTGTTTGACGGTCACCGATAACAAGCTCACGCTGACCACGACCGATTGGGATCATGGCATCGACTGATTTATAACCAGTTTGAACTGGTTGATCAACGGATTGACGGTCGATAACACCTGGCGCAATAACTTCTACAGGAGAGAAGCCATCGTTATCAACAGGACCTTTACCATCAATTGGTTGACCCAGTGTATTCACAACACGTCCTAGCAGGCCACGGCCTACTGGAACTTCAAGAATACGACCAGTACATTTAACTTTCATGCCTTCAGCCAAGTCGGCATAAGGACCCATAACGACCGCACCAACAGAGTCACGCTCTAAGTTCAGTGCGATAGCGTAACGGTTGCCAGGCAGTGCGATCATTTCACCCTGCATGACTTCGGCTAAACCGTGAATACGAATGATACCGTCATTAACGGATACAATCGTACCTTCATTGTGAGCTTCACTCACAACATCGAACTGAGCAATACGCTGTTTGATCAGTTCGCTGATTTCGGTGGAATTCAGTTGCATATGCTCCAGTCCCCTTAAGACTGCAAGACGTCAGTTAAACGCTCTAAGCGACCGCGGATACTCCCGTCAATAACGAGGTCTCCAGCACGAATGATCACTCCAGCAATAACAGACTTATCAATTTTGCAATTCAGCTTAACTTTGCGTGACAGACGTTTTTCCATCGCTGCAGAAATTTTAGCTGACTGCTGTTCACTCAGTTCGTTAGCAGAAATCACATCAACTTCAATGGTTGATTCCAGAGAGTCGCGCAATTGGATAAACTGCGTCAACACTTCTGGCAGCGTCGTTAAACGCCCGTTATCTGCCATAACACGAATCAGATTCTGAACATGCTCGTCAATTTCATCTCCACAAACAGAGATAAACGTTTTAGCTAATGTTTCTGGTGCAATAGAACCAGAAAGCAGCTCCCCAACCTGTTCATTGCGCGTCACCTCAGCGGTGAAGGCTAGCATTTCCTGCCATTTAGCAACAGCTTGGTTTTCCACAGCAAAGTCAAAAGCTGCTTTGGCGTAGGGGCGAGCTACAGTAGCAATTTCAGACATGCCCCTCCCTCCTTACAGTTCAGCGACTAGTTTATCAACGATGTCGCTGTTAGCAGCTTCATCCACGGAACGTTCGATAATCTTCTCGGCACCTGCGATAGCAAGCATCGCAACCTGTTTACGTAACTCTTCACGTGCACGTTTGCGCTCAGCATCAATTTCAGCTTGCGCTTGCGCGACGATTTTTGCACGTTCTGCTTCTGCTTCTGCTTTTGCTTCATCAATCATTTGAACGCGTTGTTTATTCGCTTGTTCAATGATGACTTGAGCTTCAGCTTTCGCTTTTTTCAGTCGGTCGGTTGCGTCGGTTTGCGCCAGTTCCAGGTTCTTTTTAGCACGTTCTGCGGAAGATAAACCGTCAGCAATTTCTTTTTGACGTTTTTCAATGGCCGCCATAATCGGTGGCCATACATACTTCATACAGAACCAAACAAACAGGACAAACGCGATAGCCTGGCCGAGGATTGTTGCATTTAGATTCACAGACAATACCTCATATTCATTAGTGAATTAATGTTCTTACAGTGTTCCGTAACGTTAATTAGGCAACAGCGAACATTACATACAAGCCCAGACCAACAGCAATCATCGGAATAGCATCGACCAGACCCATTACGATAAAGAACTGTGTACGCAGCAGAGGAATTAAATCTGGCTGACGAGCAGCACCTTCTAAAAATTTACCACCTAGGATGCCGATACCGATCGCAGCACCGATCGCCGCTAAGCCCATCATCACAGCGGCAGCCATGTACAGCAGATCCATACTCAGGTTTTCCATGACAGTCTCCAGTTTGTTTCAGTTAATACAATTATTGATAAAATTAAATTAGTGTTCTTCAGATGCCATCGACAGATAGACAACCGTCAGAACCATAAAAATAAAGGCTTGTAGCGTAATAATCAGTATGTGGAAGATAGCCCAAGGTAGGCTTAACAACCACTGTGACCACCACGGTAGCAGAGCCGCGATAAGAATAAAGATCAATTCACCTGCATACATGTTACCAAACAGTCGCAGACCGAGTGATACAGGTTTTGACAGCAGGCTTACCCCTTCAAGAATCAAGTTGACTGGAATGAAGACAGGATGGTTAAAAGGCTGCATTGTGAGCTCTTTTGTAAATCCGCCAATTCCTTTCATTTTGATGCTGTAGAAGAGGATTAGGATAAACACACCAATAGCCATCGATAATGTGACACTAACATCTGCGGTTGGTACTGCACGTAATGCAGGTAACCCGAGATAATGCTCAGCAATATACGGAAGGAAATCAATTGGGAGTAAATCCATTAGGTTCATTAAGAATACCCAGACGAACACCGTTAATGCTAAAGGAGCAATAACTTTGCTCTTGCCGTGATACATATCACGGACTGAGTTATCAACGAAACCAATGATCAGTTCTATTGCAGTCTGTAACTTACCGGGTACGCCACTAGTCGCATTAACTGCAACTCTTCTAAATAGCCACAGGAACAGAGCCCCGAGAACTACCGAGAAAAAAAGCGAGTCAATGTTCAACGTCCAAAATGTTGGACTAGCGTGGGGATCGACCAACTTAAAGGTACTCAGGTCCAACTGAAGGTTTCTCAGATGGTGGCCTATGTAATCCTCTGTAGTCATCACTTCTCCTGATGCAGACATGATGCCTCTTACCCTTTTGTAGTTTAAAAATACTTACCGTTTAAAAACGGCTGGTGCAACAATCTGAACAATTAGCACCGCTAAATAGGTCAAACCCAGTGGTGTTAATGACGCTTTGAACACACCGAAAGCAACAACTAAGACAGCGATAGTTGTAACAACCTTTAGCCCTGCTCCTAATGCTAAGAACCAGGCAATGCGGACAGGTTCATCCTCTCCTTTTGCTTTCTGAAATTGTGCTAGCAGCATAAATACGATATTTGGTAACCAGCATGCTAACCCACCAGCAAGAGCAGAGGCCCCCCATTCTATACTATTTGCACAGAAAGCCCCACTGAGGATCACTAAAGTTATAAACTGAACAGACAACTGCTTTGCAGCGTGTTTGTTGTCATAAAGGGATACAGACATAACTTTTTGTTTACTCCCAGCTCTTCTCAGCCTCAGAAACGCTAAGTGTTGTATAAAACTGCCTTTGCGTAAATGTGTCAAGAGACAAAAACGTGCAAATTATACGGGCAGGCGAAATGAATTCAATCAGTAAGTAGCGAAAAGGTGAATAAATATTTAATTTTTTCGAGTTGGCGCAGAATTGTCGCTGTAATAATTAATAAATGGTTAATGAATTGCTGCATATATTCACATTAATGTGATAAATATCACATTTAGCTTTATTCTCTTTATTTATTCTTTCAACTTTACTGACAACAAAAAATAGATTTAATCTGTAAATCAAACAATTAAAGAAGCAGATTTTTAAGTTAAATTTAAAAGTGATAAATCAAATATTTTACTATTAACTATTTATCTAGCTAAATCGATTAAGTAAAAATTGCCAATTTCCTTATATTTTTTCTTTCAACACCTTATTTTTGAAACTTATTCGTTATTTCCATGTAAATAACACGTGAAATATAAATATTTATTCTTTAGCTAAAAACAAGAATAGCCGGTGCTTTGTAACACACCGACTATCGCTCTAAAAGACAAAATATTTTGACAGAAAGCAACTTTATTTTATAGAAACTTTAACTAAATGGCGCTGTTCATCAAGTTCAGGCACTTCAAGCTCTGTGATAGATTCAATCACAAAACCTTCTGGTAGCGCTATTTCATCATCACGAATGACGCCTTTAAGCGCATAAAAACGCCCATCAGATGACGGTAAATGATGGCACCAACTCAGCATATCGTTCAGTGAAGCAAATGCGCGGCTAATCACCCCATCAAAACCATTTTCAACCGGGTACTCTTCAACACGTGATTGAACAGGTTCGATATTCGTTAGCCCTAGTTCATGTTGAACCTGTTTTAAAAAGCGTATGCGCTTTCCTAAGCTGTCCAGTAAAACAAAATGGGAATCAGGACGAACAATAGCTAAAGGAACGCCAGGTAAGCCTGGCCCCGTTCCTACATCAATAAATTTTGTTCCGTTGAGTTGACCGTTCACCACTATGCTGTCCATGATATGACGGATCAACATCTGTTGTGGGTCACGTACCGAAGTCAGGTTATAGGCTTTATTCCATTTAGCTAATAACCCAACATAGTCAACTAACTGCTGTTTTTGCTTTTCCGTTAAATCAATATCGGTTTTTGCTAGCAATTGATTAAGTTTCGATAATAAATCCATGTTAAGCGCTCCGGCGTAGCATGCCTTGTTTCTTCAGCCAAACAAGTAAAATAGAGATTGCCGCAGGCGTGATCCCTGAAATTCGTGATGCTTGACCAATAGATGTCGGTTTATGGTCGTTCAGTTTCGCCATCACTTCGTTCGACAACCCTTTAACTTGTTTGTAATCGAGGTCAACAGGCAACAAGGTATTTTCATTACGCAGTTGTCTTTCGATTTCTTCTTTTTGGCGAGCGATATAACCTTCGTATTTAACTTGGATTTCCACTTGATCCGCAGCTTGAGGATCGTCAATCCCTGGGGCAAACAGGTTGAGCGAGGTTAGCATTTGATACGTCATTTCTGGACGACGCAGTAAATCTTCCCCATTTGCTTCTTTCGATAATGGAACGGTTAAAATTCCATCTATCTCAGTATGGTTGTCTGATTTAGGATGAACCCAAATATCTTTTAAGCGTTGACGTTCTTTTTCAATCAGTTCAACTTTTTTATTAAAGTGAGCCCAACGTACGTCATCAACTAAGCCTAACTCTCGGCCTTTTTCAGTGAGTCGTAAATCGGCATTGTCTTCACGAAGCATCAAACGGTATTCCGCACGTGAAGTAAACATACGGTAAGGTTCTTTTGTCCCTAAAGTACAAAGATCATCAACGAGAACGCCAATATAAGCTTGGTCACGACGAGGAAACCAACCGTCTAAACCAAAGGCATGTTGTGCAGCATTAAGGCCCGCTAATAGCCCTTGAGCCCCGGCTTCTTCATAACCTGTTGTACCGTTAATTTGGCCAGCAAAGAATAAACCATCAATAAATTTACTCTCCAGCGTTTGTTTTAGGTCTCTAGGGTCAAAGAAATCGTACTCGATAGCATAACCAGGGCGAATGATCCTTGCATTTTCCATTCCTTTCATGGAATGAACAATTTGCATTTGAACATCAAATGGTAAGCTGGTGGATATCCCGTTAGGATAAATTTCATTGCTGGTTAAGCCTTCTGGCTCTAAGAAGATCTGATGTGAGTCTTTATCTGCAAAACGCATGACTTTATCTTCGATCGAAGGGCAATAACGTGGGCCGATCCCTTCAATAATCCCTGCATACATAGGGCTACGATCCAAGTTATTTCTGATCACATCATGGGTTTTTTCATTGGTATAGGTGATATGACAAGGCATCTGTTGTGGATGTTGATCTTGTGAACCTAAAAATGAAAAAACGGGCATTGGGTCATCACCTAGCTGTTGAGCTAACTGACTGAAATCAATAGTTCTTGCATCAATACGTGGTGGTGTTCCTGTTTTTAAACGATTAACACGTAAAGGCAATTCTCTCAAACGTTGAGAGAGTGAAATCGAAGGAGGATCCCCTGCACGACCGCCACTGTAATTTTCTAAACCAATATGAATTTTGCCATCAAGGAAAGTACCAACGGTTAATACCACAGCTTTGGCTTTAAATTTTAAGCCCATGCGGGTAATTGCCCCAGTAACTCGATTGTTTTCAACAAGCAAGTCTTCTACGGGTTGTTGGAAAATCATTAAATTAGGCTGATTTTCTAAAGCCATTCTGACAGCTTGGCGATACAGAACACGGTCAGCTTGTGCTCGGGTTGCACGAACAGCAGGCCCCTTGCTGGCATTTAATGTTCTAAATTGAATACCTGCTTTGTCTGTAGCTATGGCCATTAGACCACCTAGGGCATCAATTTCTCTAACCAGATGTCCCTTACCGATCCCACCGATGGCTGGGTTGCAAGACATCTGGCCCAATGTATCAATATTGTGAGTCAGTAATAGGGTTTGACGCCCCATACGTGCAGCTGCCATTGCTGCTTCAGTACCGGCATGACCACCACCAATTACGATGACGTCAAATTGCTCTGGATAAAACATGTGTGGACCTTAAACGTTAGAAAATGCGAATTGTGCATTTGAGGAGAGAATTCTACTCAAGTTTGAGGAAGAGACCAAGCTTTAGGTTTCCCCCTTATATAATATAAAGATCTTTTTATTTAAAGATCTCTTTATTAGATCTTTTATTAGGATCACCGGTTTCTGTGGATAAGTGGATTTTCACGTTAAAGATCATAAAACTGTAAAGGATCATATACTGTGAATGATCCGTGATCCATTTGCGTATAAGCTGGGATCAAAATGGGTACTTATACACAGGCCTTGGGAGCCTAAAAACTTATACTCTGGATAACTACGGGTTAATACCGGGATCTTCCCTGAGTTATCCACAGCGGACTGCTGGTATTTTAATCAAATCAGAGTTCGTTTGCCCAAATTTTAACCCATTCCCCAGCGGGATCTTCCGGTATTTCGTGTTGTTGGACATCAATTTCCAAACATTCACCGATCCTTTTAGCCCCTTGTTTGATTAATAAAGCATCTATTTTGTGGATCGCTCCACAGAAAGTGTCATATTCAGAGCTACCGATCCCAACAGAGCCAAATTGGACTTCGCTTAGATCAGGGGCGTTTTCTTCTATTGAATCAAAAAGAGGTTGAATATTTTCAGGTAGATCACCTGCACCATGTGTTGAGCTCACCACCAGCCATATACCTTCAAGTGTTAAGTCATCAAGCTCTGGGCCATGTTGAATTTCAGTTTCATGACCGAGTTCTTCTAAAATCTCTGCCATGTGCTCGGCAACATACTCCGCACTGCCCATTGTACTGCCACTTATTAAGGTTACTTTTGTCATGGTGATTCTCTTTCACAATAATAGGCCGCTATTGTACGCTGTGAATGAGCTGGGATCTACCTGTGGATAATGTGGTTATATCATTTTTTTTCTACGGGTTGATTGTTCGTAAGATCGGGTTTTGTAAGGAGATCAGTGTTTCTGTGGATTGTATCTCATCAATGGTCTGAATTTTGTTGATAAGTACGTCTTGTAAAGAATCGATAGAACGGCACATGACTTTAATAAAAATGCTGTATTGCCCTGTTGTGTAGTACACCTCGACAACTTCTTCTAAGGCATCTAATTTTTTTAGTGCGGTTGGGTAATCTTTTGCACTTTTTAAAATAATGCCAATAAAGCAACAAACATCAAAACCTAATTGTTTTGGGTTTATATCAATACGCGTGCCTTTAATAATTCCTGCTTGCTTCATTTTTTCGACTCGGACATGAATTGTTCCGGGGCTAACAGCGAATTTTTTTGCTAATTCAGCATACGGTATGCGCGCATTTCCCATTAATTCGTGAAGTATGTCACGATCGAGATTATCGATTTGATAATTTTCCGGCATTATTTCACCTCCATTTTAACGATTCATCATTTTTATACCTGTTTTTTTATTCAAAATAAACAGTAAAGGCTTTTTTTAATGATGGATATTGAATTTATACCTCATTTTGTTGCTTAATCTATACATCAGCTAACACAGCTAACAAATTATGGGAATAAATTATGGACAAGTCATTTATCGAACATCAGCAACAAATTAGTTTTGTGAAATCGTATTTCTCACGTTTACTTGAAAAAGAATTAGGGTTAATTGAAGTTCAAGGACCAATCCTAAGCCGTTTAGGGGATGGTACTCAAGACAACTTATCGGGCAGTGAAAAAGCCGTTCAAGTAAAAGTGAAATCAATTCCAGGTGCAACCTTTGAAGTGGTTCATTCTTTGGCTAAATGGAAACGTAAAACATTAGGGCGTTTCGGTTTTAGTAAAGGCCAAGGTCTATACACGCATATGAAAGCGTTGCGTCCGGACGAGGATCGCTTAACCCCAATCCACTCCGTCTATGTTGATCAGTGGGATTGGGAAAAAGTGATGGCAGATGAGGAACGTACACTTCCTTATCTGAAGCAGACAGTGGGTAAAATCTATAAAGCAATAAAAGAAACAGAAGCTGCCGTAAGTAAAGAGTTTGGGTTGGCACCGTTCCTGCCAGACCAAATCCACTTTATTCACAGTGAAGAATTGTTACAGCGCTATCCTGATTTAGATGCGAAAGGGCGTGAACGGGCAATCGCGAAAGAATTAGGTGCAGTATTCTTAATTGGTATCGGTAGTAAGCTATCTAGTGGTGAATCACATGATGTTCGTGCGCCAGACTACGACGACTGGACAACAAAAAATGAAGACGGTTTTTGTGGTTTGAACGGCGACATCATTGTGTGGAACCCTGTTTTACAGGACGCATTTGAGCTTTCGTCAATGGGAATTCGCGTAAGTCCAGAGTGTTTGACCCGCCAATTAAAGTTAACTGATGATGAAAAACGTATGGAATTAGAATGGCACCAAGCGTTAGTCAAAGGCGAAATGCCACAAACTATCGGTGGTGGCATTGGCCAGTCACGCTTAGTCATGCTACTTCTTCAACGCCAACACATTGGCCAAGTGCAATGTGGTGTATGGGGTGCTGAAATGCAAGAATCTGTTGAAGGTATGCTGTAATTAGCGACTAAAGCGGCGTAACAACCTGCTTTTTAACCCAGTATCAAAACGCCAAATATGGTCAAAGATTTTCATGATGCTGGGTTTCCCATAATTTGACACAGATACCGCATGGAAGCGGTATTTACCTTTCTTCTGCATGGTTTTTATTTTTTGAATCAACTCATCAGGTAAACGCTGAGCAACAAAATCAGAAATCACCACGGCATCTGCATCTATCCACTGCTTTGATTCCAATTTTATTGCTGTTTCTTGCAAACAAGCCGCAAGATCAGTCCCACCTTTAAATGTTTGATGTAAAAATCGAATACATTGCTCTAGACCATCAATAGAAAGCAAATCGTAATGCACAATTTCTGTGGAAAATAACATCACATGACATGAGCGGTTATCCGCCAGCGCAATTTTCATTAATGCGAGGCAAAAAGCCTTTGCACAGCGTTCATTTAAACCGCCCATCGAACCGGAAGTATCAATACATACAACAAATGGACCTCTCGGTTGTTCTTCATCATGGTGATGTGTTATTGGGCGAAGAACTTTCCTTTCTTGCCAGCTATCTCCTTGTAATCGATAAGTTAGAAGCTGTTTTTCAAGTAATTTTCGATAGAACTCAAATTCAATATCTTCAAGACCTAACATAGCGAGTTCTGCAGGTAATAACCGTAAAATATCGTCACTTTGATTTAAGCCATTAACTTGCTCAGGAACAGTCTCAGGCACTTTTTCCATGATAGTCATCGGTTCTAGCACCACGCTATCATCAGGGATTGCTTGCGCAGTTTGGCTACGGCCTAATAATTGGGCTATTTTTTCTAATTCAGGTTGCTGACGTAAAAATTCACTGTATCGGCTTAATAATTGGTCATTATAAGCTGAAGTCATGTTCACACCTTTGGTTAAATCCCACAACCGGCCAGCAGCACGTTCATTTTCACCTAAGATATCCTCTAAATTGCCACTTAGTGCTAATCGGCGCTGTAGTTCCGCCAGCAATTGTTCTTTTTCTTGTTCTAACATTTCTTTATGTAAAGTCGTCACTTGTAAAATTAAACTGACTCGCCATTTTTGTACAAACAGTGATTGCCTTGCACTACGATTTTCTATTTTTCCACTCTGTAACTGATGTGCCTCACGGTAAAAAGGGGAGTCCAGTTGGTGAAGTTTTGCTATGACACTCGGTAATTGGATAAAAAAGGCATCGGTTGAAATGCCAAGAGATTGACGATAAAGCTCAAATTCTTCCGAAAGTTGAGCTGGAACGAGCGCATCTTGCATACGCTGTTTGAGATCTTTTTTCCAACCGGATAAATCTTTTAGTAACGCTTTTTTTAATCTAGGGTGCTTTTCAAAAAAGACCGCCAATTGAGGAGTTGCTAGCAAAGATATAATTATCTCCTCGATTAATTGACCTTCATTAACCGAAAGTAGCATTTCTAGTGTGGCTAAACTCATCATCGTTATTCAGCCACTTTACCTGTGATTTGGTTACGTAATTGGCTTAGTTTTTCCGTGAGTTTCATGAAGCTTTGTTCAATATCTGCAAGCCAGTGTGATTCAATAAATAAGTTGGGCTGCTGTTTTTCAAACTGATAGCGTGCGGCTTGAACTTCTTCTTGAATTTTATCTAGTTTGTCTAGCCATTCTTGGTTATTTGTATTTGGCACGAGTGATGAGGCTTTATCTTGAATATATAAAGTAGATGATTGATGACTTACATCTAATAACTGTATTTGGTTTAAATTATTCACTTCAGCGGCAATGTCTTGTGCAAAACCAATCCCATTTAGGTGAGCGGATAGTGTCGTTCCTTTATTTAAGAACGTTATCAGTGATTTTTTATCAGTAGTTACAAAAGTCACTTTCATATTATGTAGTTGCAGTGGACGATGTAAAAACAGGGTAATTCGACCGTCACTGATATTTTCGGGCAGTACATATGACGCTTTACGAGCAAACATCGCATTGTTTTTATTGACTTTAAATGCGTCTTGGTTGTTTTGGTCTTGGGTCGATGACATCCATTGCTGATAAATCTGCTCTATTTCTCGAGTCAACTTTCGCTGCTGCCAGCCATCATCTTGTAATAATGACTGTAATAGTTGCGGTAAAGTCTTCATCGATTGCATGTCATGCCAGAGGCAATCTTTTAATAACACAAGATCTAGAGGAGATACGCTGTTGCGACCATTAAAGAAAGCACTTGCTTGTAATAGGTAAACTGCTTTTTTCCAGCGCCTATCGGAAACATAAAGTTGTTTATCTGTAGCATCTAATTGTTGGCGTAATTGGTAAATAAGTTCAAAACAGTGATCGGGTAGCGTAATTTTGGGAATTTCTTGTTGCCATTGTTGGTACTCTTCATCGCTAATTTTTAAATGTTCTGGCATTTGAGATTCATTCAGCGATGATTTTCCTGTTAATAGTGCGCGAAAATTTTGTTTTTCTTGCACTTTATCCAGCCAAATACGTACAAGCATTCTGTCGAATAGCGCCTCAAGGCTATTATCTGCATCAGGTAACTCATTTGATGCTGTGACTAATAACCGCATCGGGATGGATTTTTCTTCATCACCATTACGGAACTTGCGCTCATTTACCGCGGTTAATAAAGTATTTAAGATGGCAGGGCCTGCTTTCCATATCTCATCAAGGAATACGACTTCAGCGTCAGGTAAATAACCTTTAGTTAATCGTTCATATCGGCCTTCATCTTTTAGCGCTTGTATTGAAAGAGGGCCAAATATTTCTTCAGGTGTTGAAAATCGCGTCATTAAGTACTCAAAAGCATTTGCCTGACGAAAAGCATATTTCATTCTTCGTGCAATCAAGCTTTTGGCAATACCCGGAGGGCCTAATAGAAATACGCTTTCGCCGCTTAATGTGGCTAATAAGCACAAACGAATAGCCTGCTGGCGTTCATATAAACCGCTTTCAAGGTAATTGCTTAATTGGGCAATTCGTTCAGCAAGCTGCATTATTCATTCCTTTTATTAATAGAGGCGTTGATATCAAAACTATCAATTTCTTTTATTACATACTGCGACCTATTTTTCCATTTTTCTTTGATATGCCCCAATAAATAAGAAAAAACGATTCAGCTACAAGTGATTCAATAAGTTATTGTTTTTAAGCTTTTCTAATGAGAACGAAACGTTTCGATACTGATCACAAATATCAACTATCAATATTGAGTTGTGACTTATCTTTACTATGATTACATGAGCGAAACGTTTCGCTTACTAGAATGGCGGTGAAAAATGAAAAAGGGTGTTTTACTTAATGCCAACGTTACCTCTGTAATTGCCAAGTTAGGTCATACGGATCAAATAACGCTTGCTGATGCCGGTTTGCCTATTTCTCAAGGAACGGAGCGTATTGATTTAGCGATTACACAAGGCTTACCCGATTTCATGTCAGTTTTAAGTGTTATTACTCAAGAGATGCAAGTCGAAAAAGCCATTCTAGCGGAGGAAATCAGTACCATTAACCCTCAAATGGAAGACGCTATTTTAGCTCACTTACAACAGTTAGAAGTCACCCAAAATAATACGATTGAAATTATTTATTGCAGCCATGAACGTTTTAAACAGCTGACTCATGACAGTAAAGCGGTGATCCGCACTGGAGAATGTTCACCGTTCGCTAACATTATTCTTTGTTCTGGTGTGACTTTCTGAGGTGATTATGCAACCTTTATTAGAACTTATTGGGATCGATAAATCATTTCCAGGGGTAAAAGCCCTAAATGGGGCGACATTAAATGTCTACCCAGGAAAAGTCATGGCGCTGGTGGGGGAAAATGGGGCTGGCAAATCAACCATGATGAAAGTGCTAACTGGTATTTATAAAAAAGATGCCGGTCAAATCCGCTATTTAGGTAAAGAAGTCGCATTCAACGGCCCTAAAAGCTCCCAAGAAGCAGGAATAGGGATTATCCACCAAGAACTTAATTTAATACCTGAATTAACCATCGCAGAGAATATTTTTCTTGGTCGAGAGTATGTTAATGCGTTTGGCAAAATTGACTGGAAAAAAATGTTCAGTGAGTCTGACAAACTGCTTAAACGGCTTAACCTTGATTATGATAGCCATCAAACTATTGCAGAGCTTTCTATCGGCGAACAACAAATGGTGGAAATCGCTAAAGTCCTGAGCTTTCAATCACAAGTCATTATTATGGATGAACCCACAGATGCGTTAACCGACACGGAAACAGAATCCTTATTTAGAGTTATCGAAGACTTAAAAGCTCAAGGCTGCGGTATTGTTTATATTTCCCATCGTTTAAAAGAAATTTTTGAAATTTGCGACGATGTAACGGTGTTTCGCGATGGCCAGTTTATTGGTGAGAAACCCGTGAGCGAATTAGAAGAAGAAAAACTCATTGAAATGATGGTTGGTCGTAAACTTGAAGACCAGTATCCAAGAGTTGATGTGCCTGAAGGGAGTATCCGTCTGCAATTACAAAATATATCTGGCCCCGGTGTTATTGATGCGAGCTTTACCTTGAAAGCGGGGGAAATCTTAGGGGTTTCTGGCTTGATGGGGGCTGGGCGTACTGAACTGATGAAAATCATTTATGGTGCAGCAGCAAAGAAAACAGGGGTTATCACTCTTGATGGTAAAGAAATCACACTAAAAACGCCTCAAGACGGCTTAGCTAACGGTATTGTCTATATTTCTGAAGATCGTAAACGTGATGGATTAGTATTAGGTATGTCAGTGAAAGAAAATATGTCATTGACAGCATTACGTTATTTTAGCCGCGCTGGTGGCAGCCTCAAACATGGGGAAGAACAGCAAACTGTGAGTGATTTCATTCGCTTATTTAATATTAAAACCCCTTCTATGGATCAAATTATTGGCAATCTTTCCGGTGGTAATCAGCAAAAAGTGGCCATTGCACGTGGGTTAATGACAAGGCCAAAAGTATTGATCCTTGATGAGCCAACGCGAGGTGTTGACGTTGGTGCTAAAAAAGAAATTTATCAACTAATTAATCAATTTAAGAAAGAAGGGCTGAGTATCATTTTAGTTTCTTCAGAAATGCCTGAAGTAATAGGAATGAGTGACCGTATTTTTGTTATGCACGAAGGTCATATCAGCGGCGAATTTTCTGCTAAAGACGCGACTCAGGAAGCCTTAATGGCTGCCGCAGTGGGTAAAAATTACGGCTCATTTAAGGAGTTATCAGCATGAGTTCAACTACCGCATCATCAAAACGCTGGTTCAGCAAAGCATGGCTGATGGAGCAAAAATCATTAATCGCACTATTAGTTTTGATTGCCATTGTATCAACATTAAGCCCGAATTTTTTTACGGTTAATAACCTATTCAATATCTTACAACAAACCTCCGTTAATGCCATTATGGCCGTTGGAATGACATTAGTTATCTTAACGTCAGGAATTGACCTCTCAGTTGGGTCCTTATTAGCCTTAACGGGCGCAGTTGCTGCCTCAATGGTTAGTGCTGACGTGAATGCGTTAGTGGCTGTTGCGGGGGCGTTGGCGTTAGGTGCCGCAATTGGCGCATGTACAGGCGTGATTGTTGCAAAAGGAAAAGTCCAAGCTTTTATTGCGACATTAGTCATGATGTTATTACTGCGCGGTGTTACTCGTGTATACACCGATGGTAGCCCAATTAATACAGGGTTTAGTGATAACGCCGACTTGTTTGGCTGGTTTGGTATTGGCCGTCCATTTGGCATTCCTACTCCCGTATGGCTAATGATCATCGTATTTGCTGCTGCATGGTATATGTTGCATCACACCCGTTTGGGTCGTTACATCTATGCATTAGGGGGTAATGAAGCTGCAACCCGCCTTTCTGGTATTAATGTCGATCGTATTAAAATCATTGTGTATGCCTTATGTGGCCTATTAGCCGCTTTGGCTAGCGTGATCGAAGTTGCCCGTTTATCTTCCGCACAACCAATGGCTGGTAATGGATATGAATTGGATGCTATCGCTGCGGTAGTACTCGGTGGTACAAGCCTAGCAGGGGGGAAAGGACGCATTGTTGGAACACTTATAGGTGCCCTGATCCTCGGCTTCTTAAATAATGGCTTAAATTTACTCGGTATTTCGTCAAACTATCAGATGATTGTGAAAGCTGTCGTCATCTTACTTGCTGTGCTTGTTGATAATAAAAAGTAACCCTACAGGAAAACGATTATGAAACTGAATAAATTAGCAACACTGTTATCTGCCGTTGCATTGAGTGCAACGGTGAGTGTCAATGCGATGGCGAAAGATAGCATTGCACTCGTAATTTCTACATTGAATAATCCATTCTTTGTGACGATGAAAGACAGCGCACAAAAAGAAGCGGATAAACTCGGTTATGAGCTGATTGTTTTAGATTCTCAAGACAACCCAGCCAAAGAGTTAGCAAACGTACAAGATTTAACCGTTCGCGGTACAAAATTAATGTTAATTAACCCAACAGATTCAGATGCGGTGGGTAACTCAATATTAATGGCGAATAAAGCGAATATACCCGTAATTACTTTGGATAGAGCGGCTAACAAAGGTGAAGTTGTCAGCCATGTAGCTTCTGATAACCGCATGGGCGGGAAGATGGCCGCTGACTACATTGCACAAAAAACAGGCAGTGAGGCTAAAGTTATTCAATTAGAAGGCATTTCAGGCACATCAGCCGCACGTGAGCGCGGTGAAGGTTTTAACACCGGTGCGAAAGAGCACAAATTCAATTTACTGGCGAGCCAACCGGCTGATTTCGATAGAACAAAAGGCTTGAACGTAATGCAGAACTTGTTAACGGCACATCCAGCTGTTCAAGCGGTATTTGCACAAAATGATGAAATGGCATTAGGGGCATTAAGAGCTCTGCAAACCGCAGGCCGTACCGATGTTCTGGTTGTCGGTTTTGATGGAACAAATGATGGTATCAAAGCTGTTGAAGGCGGAAAATTAGGTGCAACCATTGCACAGCGCCCAGACCAAATTGGAATTGTTGGTGTACAGATTGCAGATAAAGTCTTAAAAGGCGAAAAAGTGGATTCAACGGTTCCGGTTGAATTGGAATTAGTGGTAAAACAATAAGATAAAAACCGCCGCGGTATACTGCGGCGGTTTATTTTAGTTTGCAATTCATTGGGTCATCAAAAAAGGAAATAAACGTTATGGGTACAGCAAAGCTGGTGGTTCTCGGTAGTATCAATGCTGATCATATATTAAATGTTAAGCATTTCCCTCAACCGGGTGAAACAGTTAGGGGTGATCATTACCAAGTTGCGTTTGGTGGGAAAGGTGCTAACCAAGCTGTTGCTGCTGGTCGCAGTGGTGCTGACATAACATTTATTGCCTGTGTTGGTGATGACGATATTGGGGCGAGTATAAAAAAACAGTTATCTCTCGATAACATTAAAACCGAATGTATTGATGCCATTGAAGGTGAAACGACAGGTGTCGCCCTCATTTATGTGAATCAACAAGGGGAAAATACGATTGGTATCAATGCAGGTGCAAATGCGCAACTTACCAAGGAAAGGTTAGGCGATTATCAGCAAAAAATTGTGGAAGCGAATGCGGTATTGATGCAATTGGAATCTCCCATTGAAACAGTACAAATGGCGGCTGAAATAGCGAAGAAAAACAATACAATAGTCATTTTGAACCCAGCGCCAGCTCAATCCTTACCTGATTCATTATTATCATTAGTGGATATCATCACACCAAATGAAACAGAAGCTGAACATTTAACAGGCATTGCGGTTAATGATAATCAAGGTGCTCAGGATGCGGCTGAAGTCTTACATCAAAAAGGCATCAGTAAAGTGATGATAACACTCGGTTCTCGAGGTGTTTGGTATAGTGAAAAAGGTGCAGAAGGTAAAATAATTTCTGCATTTCGCGTAAAAGCAGTGGATACTATTGCCGCAGGTGATACATTCAATGGGGCTTACGTTACTGCACTGCTGGAAGGTAAGGCTGACGAAGAAGCGATTATTTTTGCCCATGCGGCAGCAGCGATAGCGGTGACTCGCCCTGGAGCTCAACCCTCTGTTCCATGGCGTAAAGAAATTGACCAGTTTTTGACTCAACAGGATTAACTTGTGGCAACAATGAAAGATGTGGCACGCCTTGCGGGGGTGTCGACATCCACCGTCTCTCACGTTATTAATCAAAATCGCTATGTCAGCGAGAGCATTACCGTACGCGTTAAAAATGCGATTGAAGAGTTAAATTATGCCCCTTCTGCGCTGGCTCGTAGTTTAAAAATGAATCGTACGAATACGATTGGGATGTTACTGACAACAAGTAATAACCCATTCTACGCTGAGGTAGTGCGGGGTGTAGAACGTAGTTGCTACGAACGCGGTTATAGTTTGATTTTGTGCAACACTGAAGGCGACCTTCAGCGAATGAATCATAGCTTAGAAACATTGCTACAAAAGCGTGTTGATGGGTTACTGATTATGTGCACTGAAGTACAGGGGCCATCAAAAAATGTTTTGGCTCGTTACCCCGCTGTGCCAACGGTTATGATGGATTGGTCTCCATTCGAGTCAGATGGAGACATTATTCAAGATAACTCTTTTCTTGGTGGGGAAATAGCCACTCGTTACCTTATTAAAGCAGGTTTCACCCGTATTGCATGTATTGCAGGGCCTCAAGATAAATCACCAGCAAGAGCGCGTCATCAAGGTTTTATTCAAGCCATGACTGATGGCGGCATTAATATTTATGATGATTATATCATTTTCAGTGATTTTGAATTTGCTGGTGGGTTTGAGTCAATGAATAAATTGCTTAGCTTACCTACCCCTCCCGAGGCTATTTTTGCAGGTAATGATGCGATGGCGGTGGGAGCTTATCAAGCGATATACCAAAAGGGCTTGAAAGTGCCCGATGATATTTCAATCATTGGTTATGATGATATCGATCTTTCGCCTTATATGATCCCACCACTTACAACAATTCATCAGCCAAAAGATAAGCTAGGCCAACAGGCTGTTGACCAACTTATTTATCGTATGGATAACCCAGAGGCAAAGGCAAGCGTTTTGGTTCTTACCCCTGAGCTAATTGAGCGCCAATCGGTTAAAAAATATTAATTCTTCGCTTTTTTGGTTTTATTTTTTATTAAATTATCACCGTCTGTCTTACTTAATAATAAGAAGACAAAAGCTGAGATAAGCGTAATGACACCAACGGTAATAAAAGTGTAGTGAAAATTATCGACCGTATTGCTATTAGGTTGCCCACCATAGAAGTTTAAGATTGCAGCACTGACTGCAATACCGAAGCTTATCGATAGTTGCTGAGTCACAGCTAACATACTATTTCCCGCACTTGCATTATTGTCTGTTAAATCAGCCAAGCAAATAGTATTCATTGCAGTGAACTGCACTGACATCACCATTCCTAAAATAAATAAAGGTACGATTAACAGGTAAATCGACATACTTGGTGATTGCAAGGAAAACTGTGCGATCATTAATCCAATAATTATAGTGATAACAAATAATGTATTACGGTAGCCGTATTTAGTCAGGATCCGAGTAACGCCCGACTTAGCAGTGATTGAACCAATTGCAAGTGGCGCCATCATCATTCCCGCCACAACGGCTTCATAACCAAAACCCACCTGCAACATTAATGGCATTAAAAATGGGATACTGCCTGTTCCCAAGCGTGTTGCGATATTACCGCTGATCCCAATAGAAAAAGTGCGTGTTTTAAATAGATTTAGTGGGATTATTGCATGCTTAACTCGCCTTGCGTGAAGAACATAAATAAATAAGAAGAGAAAACCCACTAAGACAATAATTGCAGGAACAGAGGCAGGGAGGGATTTATCACCAAATAAGTCTAAACTAACAGATAGCATGACTAAGCCAAAACCAAACAATAAGAATCCGAGCGTATCAAATTTACGTTTTGGCATTTTAAAGTCGGGCATATGTTTTAAGGCATAAAAAATACCTAAAACACCTATAGGAATATTAATAATAAATATCCAATGCCAAGTTGCATAGGTTACTAAGATACCGCCTAACAGAGGCCCCAATATTGGGCCAACTAAACCTGGAATAGTGACAAAATTTAATATTGGTAGTAACTCACTTCGAGGGTAAGCCCTTATTAAGGCTAAACGAGCCACTGGCATCATCATTGCCCCACCAATACCTTGAATAACCCTAGAGGTTACTAAGAAATTTAAGGATGGCGAAAGGGCACAAAGTAATGAACCAAGAGAAAATAAGGAAACCGCTAGAATAAATATACGTCTTGTACCAAATCTATCAGCAAACCAGCCGCTTACAGGAATTAATAGCGCAACAGTAAGCGTATAGCTAACTACAGCTGATTGCATTGCAAGCGGTGAGTGATCAAGGCTTCTTGCAATATCGGGTAAAGCCGTATTCAAAATGGTGGCATCGAGCGCTTGCATGAAAAAGGCCATTGCCGCAATCCATGGAAGGCCAGACATATTTTTTGCTGTTTTGAACATCAGTTACCTATACAAATAAATGAAAGCTTCAATGGGATATTGTTTTACTAGTCTTGCTTTTGGGTAGTTGTTAGTAAGTTATAGCAAAGGTCGAGTGCTATTGTACTTTTACCATGAATAATTGCATTGGCAAGTTGTTGATGAATTTCGACCTCTATAACCTCATTATTAGTAATGACATCAAAGTAACGCTGATAAATTGAACGGAATAAATTAGCAAAAGAAATTAGAAAAGGATTGGCACAAGCTTTATAAATAGTTAAATGGAAATGATAATCAACTTTTACCCAATGTGCTCTATCAAATTCTTTGGCGAGTAACTGCATTTCACTGGCTAATAGTTGTAATGACTGTTTTTGTTCTTTTGTTGCATGTATAGCAGCAAGGTAACAAGCTTGAGGTTCTATTGCGAGTCGAACGATTTTAAAGTGCTTCATTACAACAGATTGCTCTTCACTATTAGACCACCACGTTAAGAGATCTTGGTCTAAAAAATTCCAATTTGAAGGAGGCATAACACGGGTGCCTATTTTGGGGCGTGCTAATACCATGCCTTTTGCTGCTAATATTTTTATTGCTTCTCTTATAGCTGTTCGACTTGCTTGGAATTGTTCTGATAATTCTAATTCGCTAG
The DNA here is from genome assembly GCF_028482225.1 of Providencia sp. PROV130. Taxonomy (NCBI): domain Bacteria; kingdom Pseudomonadati; phylum Pseudomonadota; class Gammaproteobacteria; order Enterobacterales; family Morganellaceae; genus Providencia; species Providencia sp. PROV130. Next base: position 138,424 of record NZ_JAMPQC010000022.1, read on the forward strand.
GTAAAATGGAGTCTGGTAAATAGGTGCTGGTTAAAATCAACTGTCCAAGATTTTCTGCAATAATATAAGAGCGATTTTTTTGTGAGGCTGTTTGTTGCTTACTTAATTCCATAATTCATCTCAAAGCATAATTCTTAGATACATATATTACGTGAGTAGATGTACAATTGCTGCTGAAATAGTCAATCCACAGACCAAATTTAACTTATAAATGCCTTTTTGGCTAAAAAAAACACGAACAAAATAAAAACG